>NZ_SSDM01000187.1:0-17988 GCF_004794375.1 Microbacterium sp. K35
CGACGACGGGGCGGGCGGGCGCGACGCGCGCGGGCCGGCTGCTCCTCGGTTGCGGCATCGGCGTCGGCGTCCTCCGTCGTCCGCGCGGACTCGGCACGCTCCGGAGCGTCGACGAAGGGGTCGGGGTCGGGTCCCGTCGGCTCGAACTCGCGCAGGAAGTCGAGGTCATCCGTCTCGGCGTTCGGGTCGCCGTCGAGGATGATCCGACCCTGCGAGTCGAAGCGACCCGGGCGATGGGCGGAATAGGGCATCCGGACAGGGTACGAAGCCCGCCTTGGAGTCGCTCTCAGGAAAGCCCTGATCAGGCCATCGCGGCGGCGGCGGCCTCGTCCTCGGTGGTGGCGACGAGCTGACCGCACGCCCCGTCGATCTCCTTGCCGCGGGTGTCGCGGAGGGTGGTCGGGATGCCGGCGTCGTTGAGGCGGCGCACGAACTCGTCGGTCACGTCACGCTCGGACGAGGTCCAGATCGACCCGGGCGTCGGGTTCAGCGGGATCGGGTTGACGTGCACCCAGCCGCGACCGCGCTGGTTGAGCTTCTCGGCCAGCAGGTCGGCGCGCCAGGCGTGGTCGTTCATGTCCTTGATGAGCGCGTACTCGATCGACACGCGGCGGCCGGTCTTGGCGTAGTAGTCGTAGGCGGCGTCGAGGGCCTCGTCGACCTTCCACCGCGAGTTCACCGGGATGAGCTCGTCGCGCAGGTGGTCGTCGGGCGCGTGCAGCGACAGCGCGAAGGTGACCGGGATGTTCTCGTCGGCGAGCTTCCTGATCGCGGGCACGAGGCCGACCGTGGAGACCGTGATGCCGCGGGCGCTCATGCCCAGGCCGTCGGGCTGCGGCGCGACCATGATGCGCACCGCATCCATCACGCGCTTGTAGTTCGCGAGAGGCTCGCCCATGCCCATGAAGACGATGTTCGACACGCGCTCCATCGAGTGGTCGTCGCGCTTCTTGCCGCCCAGCTCGCCGTTCGCGATCGCCCGGTTCGCCCGCACGATCTGCTCGATGATCTCGGCGGTCGACATGTTGCGGGTCAGCCCGGCCTGGCCGGTCGCGCAGAACGGGCAGTTCATGCCGCAGCCGGCCTGGCTCGACACGCACAGGGTGATGCGGCCGGGGTAGCGCATGAGCACCGACTCGACGAGAGCGCCGTCGTGCAGGCGCCACAGGAACTTGACCGTGTCGCCACGGTCGGTCTCCAGCCGGCGCACCTCGGTCATCAGCGGCGGGAGCATGCCCGCGACCAGCTCGTCGCGGATCCCGGCGGGGAGGTCGGTCATCTCGGCCGGGTCGGACGTGTAGTGGCGGAAGTAGTGGGTGGCGAGCTGCTTGGCGCGGAAGCCCGGCAGCCCGAGCTCCTTCACCTTCGAGATGCGCTCGGCCGGGGTGAGGTCGGCCAGGTGCACCGGCGGCTTGCCGCGCTTGGGGCTCGCGAACTGCAGCAGCGGACGGCCCTCGGCGTCTTTCTTCTGCGTCCAGCCCTCGGTCGCCGGGCGCACCTGGGGGGCACGGGTCTCACGGATCGCCCCCGAGCGGGACGACGCGGGCGCTGCCTGGGGGCGCGTCTCGCGCGTGCGGGGGTTCTCAGTCATCCTTCCAGGATACCGGGGGCCGGGTGGGAGGCGGCTGGGCCGGATCAGCCGAGCAGCGGGCGCTGCGCCGTGCGCTGCTGCTCGTACTCCGCGCGGGCCCGCCGGGCGCTGTCGGTCGACGCGACCTCGGCGACCGGCACGTCCCACCAGCCCTCGCCGTCCGGCGCATAGACCGTGGGGTCGCTCTCCACGTGGATCACGGTCGTGCGCTCCGCCGCCTTCGCCGCGCGCACCGCCGCCCGCAGGTCCTCGATCGCGGAGGGACCGGGGGCGACCTCGATCACGTCGACGCCGTAGCTGCGCGCGTTCATGGCGAGGTCGACCGGCAGCACGTCGCCGTGCTGGAAGCTGCGGGCCTGCGCGTCGTACCGGCGGTATTTCGTGCCGAAGCGCTCCGACCCGACCGTCTCGGACAGGTGCCCGATCGACGCGAAGCCCTGGTTCTGGATGAGCACCACGATGAGCTTGATGCCCTCCGCCACCGCCGTCGCGAGCTCGGAGCTGAGCATGAGGTAGGAGCCGTCGCCGACCATCACCACCACGTCGCGGTCGTCGCCCGCCGCCTCCAGGCCGCGCTTGACGCCCAGCCCGCCCGCGATCTCGTAGCCCATCGTGGAGAAGGCGTACTCCACGTGGTAGCCGAGCGGGTCGCTGACGCGCCACAGCTTGTGCAGGTCGCCGGGCAGCGAGCCCGCGGCCTGCACGATCACATCCCGGTCCGCGACCTCGGTCCGCACCGCCCCGATGATCTCGGGCTGCCCCGGCAGCTCGCGGCCGGTCGGGGCGAGGGCGGCGTCGACCCTCGCGTCCCACTCCCGCTTCTGCGCGGCGGCCTCGTCGGCGAGCTCCGTGCGCACGCGGGTGCCGCGCAGCTCGGCGGTCAGCGCCTCCAGCGCCTCCCGGGCGTCGGCGATCACCGGCAGCTGCGTGCCGTGCTTGTAGGCGTCGAACGGGGCGACGTTCACGTTCACGAACACCGCGTCGGGGTGCTGGAAGGCCGACCTCGACGCGGTCGTGAAGTCGCTGTACCGCGTTCCGACGCCGATGATCACGTCGGCCTGGGCCGCGAGCCGGTTCGCGGCCGTGGAGCCGGTGGCGCCGACCCCGCCCAGATACTGCGGGTGATCCCACGGCAGCACGCCGCCGCCCGCCTGGGTCGTGCCGACGGGGATGCCGGTCGCCTCGACGAAGTCGCGCAGCGCGCCCTCCGCCTCGGAGTACAGCACACCGCCGCCCGCGATGAGGAACGGCCGCCGGGCCCCGTGGATCGCGGCGACCGCCTTGGCCAGGGGTCCGCGCTCGGGGAGCGGCCGGCGCACGTGCCACTCCCGCTCCTGCAGGAACTCGACCGGCACGTCCAGCGCCTCGGCCTGCACGTCTTCCGGCAGCGCGATCGTCACGGCCCCGGTCTCGGCCGGATCCGTGAGCACCCGCAGCGCGGCGAGCGCCACGGAGAACAGCTGCTCCGGCCGCTGCACCCGGTCGAAGAACACCGACACCGGGCGGAAGGCGTCGTTGACGGTGAGCCCGATGTCGTGCGGTCGCTCCAGCTGCTGCAGCACCGGGTCGGCGACGCGCGTGGCGAAGGTGTCGCTGGGAAGCAGCAGCGCGGGCAGGCGGTTGGTGGTCGCCAGGGCCGCACCGGTGAGCATGTTCGTGGCGCCGGGGCCCACCGAGGCCGTGCTGGCGAACGTCGCGCGGCGGCGGTGCATCCGTGCGAAGCCGACGGCCTGGTGCACCATCGCCTGCTCGTTGCGCGCCTGGTGGTACGGCATCAGCTCCGGCTGCTCGAGGTGGTACTGCTGCAGCGCCTGCCCGAGACCGGCGACGTTGCCGTGCCCGAAGATGCCGAACATGCCGGGGATCGTGCGCTCGCGGTGCTCGCCGTCGACCGTCCACTGATGCGCCAGGAACTCCACCAGCGCCTGGCCGACCGTCATCCGCCTCGTCCGCATCACTGCGCTCCTTCTGCTCGATAGGGAAGCCGCGGGTCGATGTCCTGCCCGCTCCAGCTGTCGCGCACCCACGCGTGCGCGGGGTCGTCGGTGATGAGCCACGAGCGCTCCGGGTCGGGGCCCGCCATCACGTTCAGGTAGTAGAGGTCGTAGCCGGGGGCGGCGACCGCTGGCCCGTGATAGCCGTACGGCACGAGCGCGACATCGCCCGTGCGCACCATCGCCGAGACGTCGATGTCGCCCGCGTCCGAGGAGTAGGTGGCGAACATCCCGAACGCCGCGTCGGCCGACGCCGCCTGCCCGCCGTCACGCGTGCGCGCGGCCTCGAAGTAGTAGATCTCCTCCAGGCGCGACTCCCGCCCCGGCACGTGGGCGTCGTGCTTGTGCGGCGGGTACGACGACCAGTTCTCCGCGGGAGTGAGCACCTCGCACACGATCAGGCGCTCCGCGTCGAGGGTCGCCGGGGTGCCGAAGTTGTGCACCTGCCGGCTCGACCGCCCCGCCCCGCGCAGCTCGACCGGGGTCTCATCGGCGCGGAGGTGCCGGGTGGGATGCACGACTGTCGTCGGGGCGGAGGCCACCGCGACCCGTCCGGTCCCGCGGATCACGGCGGTCGCGGCGCACGAGAGGTACAGCACGTCGGTGGGACCGTGGAACACGGAGGTCCGTCCGGCGAGGGTCGTCTCCGTCGTCGCACCGCCCTCGGTGTGCGTCACCGTGAAGGAGCCCGCGAGCGGGACGACGATGCGCTCGACCCCGGTCTCGGCGAGCGCGAGGCTCTCCCCGTCCGCGAGCACGCCCACGCGCAGGCCCGTGTGCGCCCACCCCGGCAGCGCCTCGTCGACCACGCTCTCCCAGCCGTCGCGGCCGAGGGCACCGCGCGGGTGGAACCACGGATCGTTCGCGGTCATGGCGCCTCCTGTCGGTGTCGATCGGATGGTCGGTGTCGTCAGCGGTTCTGCGGGAATCCGAGGTCGATGCCGCCGTGGGTGGCGGGGTCGAGCCAGCGGCTGGTGACGGCCTTCTCGCGGGTGAAGAAGTCGAACCCGTGCACACCGTACGCCTTGGCGTCGCCGAACAGCGACGCCTTCCACCCGCCGAACGAGTGGTAGGCGACGGGTACCGGGATGGGCACGTTGATGCCGATCATGCCCACCTGCACCTCGTGCTGGAAGCGGCGGGCCGCTCCCCCGTCGTTCGTGAAGATCGCGGTGCCGTTGCCGAAGCGCCCGGAGTTGATCAGGTCGACGCCCTCCTGGAACGTCTCGACCCGCACGACCGAGAGCACCGGGCCGAAGATCTCCTCCGTGTAGGCGCGGGAGTCGGTGGGGATGTCGTCGATCAGGGTGGGGCCGAAGAAGAAGCCGTCCTCGCGCCCGTCCACCGTCAGGCCACGGCCGTCCACCACGATGCGGGCGCCGTCGGCCTCCGCGATGTCGACGTAGCCGGAGACCTTCGCCCGGTGCTCCGCGCTGATCAGCGGGCCCATGTCGGGCTCGCCGGTGCCGTCGCCCGCGCCGTCGCCCACCCGCAGCGTCGCGATCCGCTCGGTGACCTTCGCGATGAGCTCGTCCGCGACGGGCTCCACCGCCAGCACGACCGACACGGCCATGCAGCGCTCGCCCGCGGCACCGAAGCCCGCGTTCACGGCCTGATCCGCGACCAGGTCGAGGTCGGCGTCCGGCAGCACCAGCATGTGGTTCTTCGCACCGCCGAGGGCCTGCACGCGCTTGCCGGTGCGCGACGCCGTCTCGTAGATGTACTGCGCGATGGGCGTCGACCCCACGAACGAGATCGACTGCACGATGTCGCTGTGCAGCAGCCCGTCGACCGCCTGCTTGTCGCCCTGCAGGACCGTGAACACCCCGGCGGGCAGCCCCGCCTCGGCCCACAGCTCGGCCAGCCACAACGCGGCGGACGGGTCCTTCTCGCTCGGCTTGAGGACCACCGCGTTGCCCGCCGCGATCGCCACGGGGAAGAACCACATCGGCACCATCGCCGGGAAGTTGAACGGCGAGATGATGCCCACGACACCCAGCGGCTGCTTGAGCGAGTACACGTCGATCCCGGTCGAGGCGTTCTCCGAGTAGGCGCCCTTGATCAGGTGCGGGAACCCGGTCGCCAGCTCCACGACCTCCTGGCCGCGCAGGATCTCGCCCATCGCGTCGGAGAGCACCTTGCCGTGCTCGGCGGTGATGATCGCGGCGAGCTCGTCCCTGCGGGCGTTCAGCAGCTCCCGGAACGCGAACAGCACGCCCTGCCGCTTCGCGATCGACCACGTGCTCCACTCCGCGAAACCGCGCTCCGCGGACGCGAGGGCCGCGGCGATCTCGGCCTCGTCGGCGAGCGCGACCCTGGCGGTCTCGGCGCCCGTGGCGGGGTTGAACACGGGGGCGGTCCGCCCGCTGGTCGAGGCGCGCGGGGCACCGTCGATCCAGTGGCCGATGACGGGGGTGTCGGAGCTCATGCGGGTCCTTCGGGATCAGGCCGACAGGCCGGGGTGGACGAGGGAGGCCGCGACGTCGATGGCCGCGGCCACGTCGATGTCGGCGGAGTACAGCAGCGTGCGGCCGACCGTGAGGCCGCGCACGCCGGGGAGCGACAGGGCGTCCTCCCACGAGGAGAACGTGTCGTCGGGGTCGGCACCCGCGTCGCCGCCGAGCAGCAGCACGGGCAGGGTGGTCGCGGCGAGCACGCGCTCCATGTCGTCGACCACGGGCAGCTTGAGCCACGTGCTCGCGCTGCTGGCGCCCAGACCGCTCGCGATGGCGATCGACAGCATCACGGCGTCGGGGCTGAGGTCGTTGACGATACGGCCGTCGACGCGGCGGCTCAGGAATGGCTCGAGCATGATCGGCAGATCGGCGCGGGCCGCCGCGGTCACCGCGTCGGCCGTGGAGGCCAGGGTCGGCGCCGTGCCGTCGTCGTCGAGGTTCACGCGCAGCAGCGCCTTGGCGAAGTCGATGCCCGAGTCCACCATCGCCGGCACGTCGTACCCGGTGTAGCGGTCGTCCATCTCGAAGCTCGCACCCCGCAGCCCGCCGCGGTTCATCGAGCCGACCACGATCTTGTCGTCGAGCAGGCCGAGCACGGCCAGGTCGTCGATGATGTCGGGCGTGCCGAGCACCCCGTCGACGCCCGGGTGGCGCAGAGCGATCGCGAGACGGTCGAGCAGCTCGTAGCGGTCGGCCATGGCGTAGGGCTCCGCGCCCACCGCGAGGGCTCCGCGTGCGGGATGGTCGGCCGCGATGATGAACAGCCGTCCGTCGCCGCGGATGATGTCGCGGCGGCGGCGCGCGGCCAGCAGCTCGCGGATCGCCCGGGGGGACTCGGCCCGCACGGTGCGCAGTCGCTCGAAGTCCTCTTGCGTCAGTGCTGTCATGTCACGCATCTCCGTTCACGACCTCCGCGATCTCGCGCTCGGTCGGCATCGCCGTGGAGCACTCGCGGCGGCCGGCGACGATGCCGCCCGCCACGTTGGCCCACGTCAGGGTCTTCTCCAGCGGCCACCCGGCGAGCAGCCCGTGGCACAGCGCGCCGCCGAACGCGTCGCCCGCCCCGAGGCCGTTGACCACGGCGACCTGTCGCGCCGGGATCTCGACGCGCTCCGTGGCGGTCTTGGCGAGCACGCCGCGGGGGCCCTGCTTCACGATCGCGAGTTCCACGCCGCGGTCGAGCAGGGCGTCGGCGGCGCGTTCGGGATCGGTCTCGCCGACCGCGACCTCGCACTCCTCGCGGTTGCCGACGGCGACCGTGGCGAAGCCCAGCGCCCGCTGGACCCACGGGCGTGCGGCCTCGGCCGACTCCCAGAACATCGGGCGGTAGTCGAGGTCGAACACGGTGTGCGCCCGGCGGCCGCGCTGTTCCAGCAGCTCCAGGTGGGTCGTGCGGCTGGGGTCCTCGCTGAGGCCGGTCGCGGTGAACCACACCAGGGCCGTGTCGCGCACGGTGGTGGCGTCGACGTCGTCCGGCCGGAGCTGGAGGTCGGGCGCCGACGGCTCGCGGTAGAAGTACAGCGGGAAGTCGTCGGGCGGGAAGATCTCGCAGAACGTGATCGGGGTCTTGTAATCGGGGTCGGTGGCGACGAACCGGCTCGACACCCCGAGGCGCTCCAGCTCGTCGCGCAGGTACTGCCCGAACGGGTCGTCGCCCACACGGGAGAACAGCGCGGTGTCGTGGCCGTACCGGGCGGCGGCGACCGCGACGTTGGCGGCGCTGCCGCCGAGGTACTTGCCGAAGCTCGTGACCTCGCCGAGCCCCACGCCGTCCTGCAGCGGGTACAGGTCGACGCCGAGGCGTCCGATGCTGAGGATCTCGGTCGCCCGTGGTCGCTCGCTCATCGCCCCGCCTCCTCTCGCTGCATTTGTCCTAACATTAGCACTATTGCGCTCCCACCCGTGCGGCCGTCACCGGATCGCGCGCCGCAGGCTGACCACGCCGCCGCCCGCCACTCGCGCACCGCGGGTGTCCAGGGCGTCCTCCTGCACCTCACCGCGCAGATCGGTACGCGCCCACGCACCCTCGGCCGCGAACGCCAGGTCGCGCTCGCCGTCGAGGTAGTTCACGAAGCGCAGCTCGGCCTCGTCGTCCACGCGTCGCGCCGACTCGAGCACCACGTCACCCGACAGCTCCGCACGGAACGCGGGCTCCGGCAGCGGCCCGTCCGTCTCTCCGGTGCCCCGCACCACGAGCGGCTCGTGCCGGAACAGGTCGGACGCCCGCACCGCCGTCGCATCGTCGGCACCGACCAGGATCGCCAGCTCGGTGTGCACCGGCACCCCCAGGTACTGCGCGCCGGGCACCGGGATCTCGGAGCCGGCCGGCTCATCGCGCAGCGGGTGCAGGTTCACGCTCATCATCCCCACCGAGCGGGACAGCGTCACCGCAAGGGCGTCCTGCTCCCCCGCGGTCGACACGAGCTCGTACTCCGACAGCTTCTGCACCAGCACCGCCGTCGAGCCCGCCGCGGCGAACCGGTACGCGGGGTAGGTCGGCAGCGGGAACTCGCCCCAGCCGCCCTCGGCCTCGCGCCCGCGCACCGTGAGCCCGTACTGACCGGCGCTGCGCGACGACTCCAGCCCCGCGGCCCCGGTGGGCACGAGCACCCGCAGCCGGTGGTCGGACGCGGTGTTGACGTAGTCGATGCCCACCCGGAGGAAGCCCTCGCCCTCGCGCAGCTCGACCGTGGTCTCGGTCACCAGCGGCACGGTCGCGGCGCTGCGACGACGATCGGCGTCCAGGCGCTCCGACAGGTCGTACACGCGGCGGATGCGCAGTCGCCCGCGCAGCGGCCCCTCCTCGACCACCGTCACCTCGACCGACGCCGGGGCGGTCACGGCGGAGGCGGGGTCGACCGGTCCGTAGTTGTACGAGTCGCCGCAGTCGCCCTCGTCGACCAGGGCCAGGGCGCCGTCGATCGCGGAGCCGTCCGCACCCTCGATGCGCACCGTGCCGTCGGGGTTCACGGTCGCGGTCAGCGCCGCGTTCGACAGCGAGGTCGCAGTCACCCGCACGGGGTCGAGGGGCGCGGGGGCCGAGGTCTCCGACACGGCCGCGAGCGCGACACCGTCGAGGTCGACCGCGAGCAGCGCCCGGTGCCGCGGATCCGCGATGGTCTCCACGTGCCACAGGTCCTCGCCCGCGGCATCGGCGGCCACGCGCTCCTCCAGCTCGACCGTGAACGCGGCCAGATCCCACACCCCGCGGGGGCTCTCGGCCACCTCGAAGCGCAGCGACCGCTCGCCCCACGCGTAGCCGTTGATCTGCTGACCGAACAGCTCGCGCCCGTGGATGCGCCGCAGGAGCTTGGGCAGGTCGGCCGTGCGCAACTGCTCGTCGCCCAGCACCGTGGGCAGCGGGTCGAGCACCTGCACGCCGGGGGCGAGGGCGGCGGGATCCACACCGTGCAGCGTGACCTCCACCTGCGCGCGCCGGGCGAAGCCGGACGGGTTGAACACCAGGTGCTGGGCGGGGCTCACCGACACCGCCAGGTCGCGCAGCACGCTGTCGATCACGCCGCGGGCGATGTGCCCGGCCGTGTGGATGCGGGTGCCCACCTGCTCCGCGGTGCTGTCGACGCCGCAGCCGGTGACCGAGTCGTGCGCGGTGCTCTCCACGAGGCGGTACCACGCCGTGTCGAAGAACGAGCGGTGGTCGCGCGTGCCGTACAGCAGGTCGAGCCGTTCGGCCGCGGCGAGGGCCTGCTCCGAGCGGGCCATCTCGCGCTTGAGGTTCGTGCGGATCGAGAAGACGCCGGGCAGCAGGTTGCCGCGGGCGTGCGAGCGCATCTCCCCGCGCACCTGGGGCAGCGCGGCGAGCGCGTCCGCATCGGTCGCGTAGCGCGCGAGGTGCTCGTCGAGCGTCGCGATCGACAGGCGGGGCTCGCCGCCGGCCGCGTCGTAGTCGCGGATCACCTCGGCCAGGTCCTCCGGGGGCGCGGAGTGGTCGGTGCCGAGCATCGCCAGCACGGGGTCGTCGCCGTACCACGACGCGGTGCGGGCGGCGTAGTCGGGGGCGAGCGCGGGGAGCTGACCGGGCAGGGCGAACATGTCGAGGCCGTTGCCGTAGCCGTCGAACAGGTACTCGCAGCGCACCGCGTCGCCGTTGGGCGCGACCCAGGAGAACGCGTGCTCCTGCACGTCACCGGGCACGCCGCGCCACAGGGCGCTGTGCCGGATGCCGAAGCCCGCCAGGATCTGCGGCATCTGCGCCGCGTGGCCGAACATGTCGGGCAGGTAGCCGACGGGCATGGTGCGGCCGAGGCGGGTGCTCGCGGCGCGGCCCAGCTCCAGGTTGCGCACGATGGTCTCGCCGTCGCAGCCGAACTCGTCGAGCAGGATCAGGAAGGGGCCGATGCTCAGCTGCCCACTCTCGACGAGTGCCACCACGCGGTCGCGCATGTCCGGGCGCATCTCCAGGTAGTCCTCGATGGCCGCGGCCTGCCCGTCGAGCGTGAACCGGTACGACGGCTCCGCCTCGAGGATGCCGATCAGGCGGTCGAGCATGTGCACGAGCCGCAGGCGGAACACGTCGTGCGGCTCGTACCACTCGCGGTCCCAGTGGGTGTGGGGGACGACGACGATCTCACTGCTCACGGGCGGGGACTCCTGTATCTCGGGGGGTTCGGGCGGCGCTCAGGCGCACAGGGCGGCGATGCTGCGGTCGGGGTGCAGCAGGTAGTACGGGCCGGCGGCGGGATCGCCGGAGAAGGAGGCGCGGTCGCCGTGCACGGCACGACGCTCGCCCGCACCGTCGACGAGGATGAGCCCGTCGGCGTCGATCGCGAGCAGGTCGCCGTCCACGCGCAGCAGCACGGGCGCGGTGAACAGCTCGGGCACGGTGAGGCCGTCGCGCACGGCGACGCCGCCCATGATCGCGGTGCGGCCGGCGGCGACCCCGGCGAGGATCGCCTCGGCCGAGTCGTCCTCCGCCGCGACCCACGTGGTGGGCGTGCCCGGGCCGACACCCTGACTCCGCATGTGGAAGTCGGCGCCTCCCAGCAGCACGGCCCCCCTGTCCCAGCGCTCGTGGAACGCGAGGGGCGAGGTGGCGATCAGCTCGCGGTACCAGGTGGAGTGCCACAGCTCGATCGCCCGGGGCGTGCGCTCCAGCGGGTGCAGCCACGAGCAGTCGCCCGAGATCGGGTGGTTCACGCTGAGGACACCGCCACGGCGCTCGACCTCGTCGACCCACTCCTGCGCCGGACGGCGGAAGTCGATCCAGCCGATGTCGCCGAACGCGTTCGCGTGACCGCGGTGGGTCGTGACCTCCTGGCCGGGCAGCAGCGTGATGCCCTGCTGCGCACCCACGACCGGGAGGTGCGCGTGGTGGCTGGTGGTGTTGTGGTCGGTCACGGACAGGAAGTCCAGGCCCGCCCGCACCCCGAGCGACGCGAGCCCCGCGATGCTCTCGTGCCCGTCGGAGTGCAGGGTGTGCGCGTGGAAGTCCCCCGCGTACCACCGCAGTCCGGCGTCCGCGGGCAGCTCGCGGCTGCTCCCCCGGGGCACCCCGTCGATCCGCGCGGGCACCGGGCCGTGGTCGATGCCCGACTCCGCGGGGAGCAGCACCTCGACGGTCGCGTCGGTCCCGCCCGCGGGGAGCCGGTGCACGCCGAGGATCACGTGCCACTCCCCCTCCTCCGGGCGACCGGGGAGGTAGCCGGGCGTGGCGTCGTCGGCGCGGATCACGAAGTCCTGCCGCGAGCCGCCCGACCATCCGCGCCACCCCGCCGCACCCTCGCAGCCGAGGTCGATCACGGCCGCCTCGGTGTCGTACGACAGGCGCACCTCGAGCGAGTCCGTGCCGGGCGGCACCTCGAACGGCACGCGCACGTAACGGTCCGCGTTCTGGATCTCGTGCGTGAGGCGCAGGGTGGTGCGGATCGCGGCCATCAGCCGATCCGCTCGGTGGTCTCGGTGTCGAACAGCAGGGCGCGGTTGCGCTGCGGCACGATCCAGCCGCGGTCGCCCGGCTGCGGCTCAAGCTCCTCGGGCACGACGACCTGCAGCTTGTGGTCGCCGGAGCTCACCAGCACGAGGCTGGTCGCACCGAGGGTCTCGGTCACCACGACCTCTGCGGCGATGCCGTCGGCCACGGGCTCGGTCGACCAGCGCACGTACTCCGGGCGGATGCCCCAGCTCACGGCCTGCCCGTCGCGCACGTCCGCGGCAGCCTCGGCGGGCACGGGCACGTCGGTGTCGCCGATGCGCACGTGGCCGCCGGTGACCGTGGTCTCCAGCAGGTTCATGGGCACGGAGCCGATGAACCCCGCGACGAACGTGTTGTTGGGGCGGTGGAAGATCTCCCGCGGCGAGCCGATCTGCTGCAGCTTCCCGGCCTTCATGACCGCGATCCGGTCGGCGAGCGCGAGCGCCTCGGCCTGGTCGTGCGTCACGAACACGGTGGTCACGCCGAGGTCGCGCTGCAGCTCCTTGAGGAACGTGCGCGCCTCGAGCCGCAGCCGGGCGTCGAGGTTCGAGAGCGGCTCGTCCAGGAGCAGCACGTCGGGCCGCGTGGCGACCGCGCGGGCGAGGGCCACGCGCTGCTGCTGCCCGCCCGAGAGCTGGCCGGGGCGACGCTCGATGAGGCCGTTCAGCGACAGGCCGTTCGCGACCGACTCGGCCGTGGTGCGGCGCTCGTTCTTCGCGACGCGGCGGATGCGCAGCGGGTAGGCGATGTTGTCGGCCACGTCCATGTGCGGGAACAGCGCGTAGTCCTGGAACACCATGGCCACGCCGCGCTCACCCGGCTCGGCGTTCGTGACGTCCTTGTCGCCGATGGTGAGGCGGCCGGACGTGATGCTCTCCAGGCCGGCGATCGAGCGGAGCAGCGTGGTCTTGCCGCAGCCGGAGGGACCGAGGAGGGCGAAGAACTCGCCGTCGGCGATCTCGACGTCGACGCTGTCGACGCCGCGCACCCCGCCGGGGTACTCCTTGACGAGTTGGGTTGCAGTGATGGCGGCCATCAGGACTTGATCCCTCCGTGGAAGCGGAAGCCATAGCGGCGGTTGACGAAGAAGTAGATGAGGAGGACGGGCACCGAGAAGACCAGCGAGAACGCGGAGATGAGCCGCAGGTCGGCCTGGCCGCTCTCGGTGTAGAACGTGTACATGAGCACGGCGGCCGGCTGCATGTCGGGCGTGCGCAGCAGCAGGAACGGGACGAGGAAGTTGCCCCACACCTGCACGATGGTCCAGATCGCGATGAACGCGAGCCCGGGCCGGGCGATCGGCGCGACCACGTCCTTCAGGATGCGGAAGGGCCCTGCGCCGTAGAGTCGCGCCGACTCCTCGTACGACTTCGGGATCGAGTCCATGAAGTCCTTGAGGATGAAGATCACGGTGGGCAGGATGCCGCCGGCGAGCACGAGGATCACCCCGACGTGCGTGTTGATGAGCTGCAGCTGGTTGATGAGCTGGAACGTGGGCACCATGGCCGCGGTCCCCGTCACGATCGACGACAGCAGCAGCAGCCCGTAGAGGATGCCGTCGCGGCCGGGGATGTTGATGCGGCTCATCGCGTACGAGGCCAGCGCGCCCAGCACGATCACCAGCGCCATCGTGCCCACGCCGAGGATCAGCGAGTTCAGGATCGACTTCAGCGCGTAGGGGTTCTCCGCCAGGCGCGCGAAGTTGTCGAGCGTCCAGTCCGGCCACGACACGGTCAGCGACGGGGTCGCGTCGAACGGTGCGAGGATCAGCCAGACCATCGGCAGCGCGAAGAACAGCGACACGATCACGAGCACGAGCGTGAACAGGATCCGCGAGACGAAGTGGGTCACGGACCGGTCGCGCGCGACGGTCTTGATGGTCGACATCATGAGCGCACCTTCTTCTTCTTCGGATTCGCACCCCGGGAGACGCGCGTGTACATCAGCGCGATCACGAGGTTGATCAGGAGCATGATGAGCGAGATCGCCGCACCGAGGCCGAGCTGTCCGCCCGGGATCGCGGTCTGGTAGATGTACACCGAGAGGATGTCGGTCTGCCCGTTGGGGCCGCCCGCGGTCAGCAGGTACGGCGTGAACGTGTTGAACGTCCACAGCGTGATCAGCAGCGTGTTGGTGAGCAGGTGCCCCTTGATGTTGGGCAGGATCACGTCGCGCAGCTGCTGCCACGTGTTGGCGCCGACCATGCGGGCGCTCTCCAGCTGCGACGGCGGCACGGCGCTGATGGCGGACGAGAACAGCTGCATCGAGAACGCGGTCCCGACCCAGATGTTGAAGATGATGATGCACTCCATCGGATGCTCGATGAGCCAGGCGGCACCCTCGGTGCCGAGCAGGGCGTTGAGCGTGCCGGTGCGGCGGTCGAGCAGCGCGAGCCACAGGAACGAGGCGACCGAGGCCGGGATGACCCAGGCCGCGAGCACGAGCGTCTCGATGAAGGTCTTGACGCCGGGACGGACGTTGCGCAGCATCCACGCCAGCGCGAATCCGAGCACGGTCTGCCCGATGATGCCCGAGACGAGCACGAACACGAGCGTGAGCCACAGGGAGTTCCAGAACCGCGGGTCGTTCAGCGCGGTGGAGAAGTTGTCCAGGCCGACGAACTGCGGGTTGGCGGCCGCGAAGCCGGTGAGCCGGTAGTTCGTCATCCCCAGGTAGACGGTCCAGATCGCGGGGAAGAGGAGGAACAGGCCGATCAGGAGGAGCCCGGGGGCCGCGAACAGCGTCGCCCTGGCGCGCCCCAGACCGGCGACGTCCTCCGCGCGGCGCCGGCGGGGAGCGCGGACGCTCCCCGCCGGCATCGTTGCATTCGTCATGGTCACTCGGAGATCGCGTCCGGTCCCACGACGCCTTCGAGACCACGGACGTAGGTCTTCAGCGCATCGTCGACCGACGTTCCGGTGGCGACGTCGAGCGTGGCCTGCTGCAGCAGCACCGACACCTGCGGGTACGCGGCGAGACCGGGGCGGTACGCCGTGATCGGCAGCACCTCCTGGCTCACGAACGTCAGCATCGGGTCGGACGACAGCAGCTTCTCGTTCACGTCGTCACGCGGCGAGATCGCGAGCGTGCCGGCGGCACGGGCCTCGTATGCCTCGGGCGAGTTCATGAACGCGAGCAGCTCCCACGCCAGCTCGGCGTGCTTCGAGTTCGGGTTGAGCACGCGGCCGGTGCCGCCCGACATCGACACGAAGTCCTGGCCCTTGATGCCCTCGCCGGGCTCGACCGCGGGGATCTTGGCGTAGCCGACGACCTCGTCGCGGTTGGCCATGGGCGCGGTGCCCACACCCTCCGCGGGGTTGATCACGGAGCGCCAGAAGTAGTCGCCCTCCAGGAGGATGCCGATCTTGCCCTCGGCGAACAGCTGGAACGACGTGTCGCGGCCGGAGGCCTCCTGCTGCAGCACGGGGTCGCCCAGGCCCTCATCGACGTAGATCGTCTTGTAGAGGTCGAGCACCTCCTGCATGCCGTCGGTGGCGCCGATCCACTTGCCGTCCTCGTACACCTGCTCGCCGGTGCCGACGAGCATCGGGAGCAGGCCCTGCATGGTCGTGGCCTCGCCCATCGCGGTACCGGCGTTGAGCTGGATCGGGGTCACGCCGTCGATCTTCTTGAGGTCCTTCGCGGCATCGAGGATGTCGTCCCAGCTCTCCGGCGCCCAGTCCTCGTCGAGGCCGGCCTGCGCGAACAGATCCTTGTTGTAGTAGAGCACCCGGCCGTCCGCGCCCTGGGGCACCCCGTAGCGGTCGCCGTCGAACGACAGCGCGCTCTGCACGGCGTCGGGGATCTGTCCCCAGCCGTCCCAGTCGTCCACGGCGTCGCCGCCGACCTCGGCGAGCGGCTTGATGTAACCGGCCTCGGCGAACTCGCCGACCCAGATGCCGTCCATGCCGATGATGTCGGCGCCCTTGCCGGACTGCAGGTCGAGGGCGATCTTCGTCTTGTAGTCCTCGTCGTCGACGCCCTGCGGCTGGAACTCGACGGTGACGTCCTTGCCGTCCTCCTCCATGGCCTTCTCGAACTCGGGGACGACCCAGTCCGCGATCCAGTCGGCCTCGGCGGCGTTCTTGCCTCCCGTGATGGAGTTGGTGGTGAGCGTCAGGGTGACGGGCCCCGTCGACTCCTCGGCCTCGGGCTCCGATCCTCCGGAGCAGCCGGCCAGCACGACCGCACCGACGGTGGTGAGGGCGAACGCCGCGAGCAGGCGGCGCTTTCCTTGCGTGACCATTTCCGACCTTTCTTGTCGTTGATCGCCGAGCGGTGGCGCTCGGATTCGGGTGTTGCGGGATGGCTACTGCGCGGCTTCGGCGCTCGGGTCGAGCGCGTGGCCCTTCGAGACCGCGAGCGCGCGGATGATCCGCTGCCCGACGCGCACGTCGGCGACCGACTCCTCGACGCTCGCCCCGTCGGGGCGTTCGCCGCGGACCAGGGCCGCGAGCGCGTACAGCTCGTTCTCGAATGCTTCCTGTTGCATCCACCGCGATTCGCTCACGCGGATGCCGAGCTCCGGGTGACTCTCGGTCACGCGGAGGATGGTGGGGAGGTTCGTCACGTAGGGCACGCCGAACACGAGCTCGATCGATCCGGCCTCGTGGTGGAACGTGACGGTCTCCTGGTAGTCGGGGTAGCCGTCGATGTAGTGCCAGTCGACGGTCCACGGCGTCTCGTCGCGGGCGAGGGTGCCGCGCACGTGCACGGAGCCCGGCATCTTCGGGCCCCAGTGCTGCGCGAACGCGACCTCGCCGAGACCGCCGACGAGCGACCGGAGCAGCCCCACGTCGTGCACGATCGAGCCGAGCACGACGTTGGTGTACAGCGTGCGGAGGTCGACGGGGAGGTCTGACCCGACGGCACCGTCGACGATGGCGGCTGTGGCGGCGAGCAGGGGCTCGATGGTGTCGCGGGGCACGTCGCCCGTGGGAGCGGCGAGCCGCGCGTAGGCGAGCTGCGAGCCGTCGAGCGGGTGCATGACCTGCACGTCGATCGCGCGCAGGGTCACGTCGGCGAGGAGTTCCTTCGCGCGCAGCGACGCGGTGTCGTACTCCTTCATGTAGCCGACGCGCACCCAGTCGCGCAGGTCGACGCCGGCCTCGCGCCCGTACGCCGTGAGCTCGTCCAGCTCGGCGAGCGAGTAGGCGAGCGGCTTCTCGGCGAGCACCCGGATGCCCGCCCGCACGAGCCGCAGGGTGTCTCCCGCGTGCGAGCCGGTGGTGGCGAGGATGGCGGCATCCACGTCGAGGTCGCCGGCGGCCGTCGCGGCCACGAGCTCGTCGACCGAGGTGAACTGCCGGGCGGACGGCACGCCGTAGCGGGCGCCCATGTCTGCGGTGCGCGCGGCGGACAGGTCGACGAGCGCGGCGATCGCGAAGGCCTCGGCGTTGCGGCGCAGCAGCGGCAGGTGCACACTCTGGCTGATCGCGCCGAGTCCGATCACGGCGACGCGGGTGACGGCGGCGCTCATGCGAACCACCGCCGCAGGGCCTCGCGGTTGGCGGCCTGCTCGGCCACGGCGCGCTCCACGTCGGCGGTCGAGCGCGGCACCACGTCCTGCTCGACGATCAGCCATCCGGAGTACCCGCTCGCGACGATCTCGTCGAGCACGGCGTCGACGGCGAGGTCGCCCTCCCCGAGGGGTACGAACACGCGCTTCTCCCACACCGAGCGCATGGGGTCGTCGGCGGCCAGGGCGTCGTGCAGCAGGGCGGTGCGGGCGTCCTTAAGGTGCAGGTGGTTGATCCGCTCTCGCCAGCGCCGGTAGTCGGGCAGGGGGTCGCCGCCGCCGATCAGCAGGTGACCGGAGTCGAACGTGAGGTCGACGTCGGTGGAGGCGAGCAGCGCGTCGATCTCCTCCGGCGTCTCGACGTGCGTGCATGCGTGGTGGTGGAAGGTGGGCTCGAGGCCCCGATCGCGCACGCGCGCGGCGGCGCGGTTCACCCGGTCGGCGAACCGGTCCCACGCGGCACCGCGGAGCGTGAGCTCGGGGGCGCCGCCCGGGCG
>NZ_SSDM01000016.1:0-1658 GCF_004794375.1 Microbacterium sp. K35
CCCGCCCGCCGCGGACGCCGCCTCCTCGACGATCACGGCAGCGACGCCGCCGCTGACCAAGCCGCCGTTCCGCGCGAGGGTCTCGGAGCCGGCTCCCCCGGCCGAAGACGACGATGCAGCGGTCGCCCTCCTGTCCGGCACGGCCGCGCAGTGGGCGGACGACGCGACCCCGGCGACCGCGCTGACCTGGGTGGATCCCGCCGATGTCGCGGCCCACGCTCCCACCGTCTCGCTGGACGCCGAGCCGGAGGCGCAGACCGCCGAGGGGCTGTTCCGCGGGGCCCGGCTGCGTCCGGCCATCGCGCGCCCCGGCCTGCTGGTGCCGTTGGGGGTGCTGGCCGGGCTCGTCCTGGCCTATTCGGGCACGACGCTGCTGTGGCCGCTGCACGAGGTGCCCCCGGCGGTGGAGGCGGTGCAGTTCGAGACGACGCCCGCCACGGCCGCCGAGCTCACGTGGCCTGCGGAGGGCAGCGCGGCCGTGGGGGTCGCCGGCATGACCACGTCGGCGTCGATCCCGGATGCGGTGAGCATCGCGAGCATCACGAAGGTCGTCAGCAGCCTGATGGTGCTGGATCGGATGCCGCTCGCGCCGGGTGAACAGGGACCGGAGTTCCGTTTCACCCGCGGCGACAGCGTGCGCTACTGGGACTATCGACGCCAGGATCAGTCGGCGCTCGACGTGCCGGTCAACGGTGTGCTCACGGAGTATCAGCTGTTGCAGGGCACGCTGCTCGGCTCGGCGAACAACTACATCGATCGGCTGGCCTCGGAGATCTGGGGGTCGAACTCCGAGTTCGCCAGGGCGGCCGAGGAGTGGCTGAGCGAGCGTGGTCTGACCGGGATCACGGTGGTGACGCCGTCGGGTTTCGATGAGCGCAACGTCGCGACGCCGGAGGCGCTGATCGCGCTGGGCGAGCTGGCGATGCGCAACCCGGTGTTCGCGGAGATCGTCGGCACCGCCTCGGTCGAGCTTCCCGGCGCGGGGACGGTCGTGAACACCAACGGCATGCTGGCCGATCCGGGCGTCGTCGGCATCAAGACCGGGACCCTGGTCGGGTGGAACCTCCTCACCGCGAAGGATGTGGAGGTGGGCGACACGACCGTGCGGCTGTTCGCGGCAGTGCTGGATCAGGCCGACGACGAGTCGCGGCTCGCGGCCACCCGCGCGCTGTTCAGTCAGGCGGAGGCGGAGCTGCAGACGGAGGATCCGGCCGTCGCCGCGGGCACGGTGGTCGGTCGCGTCACCACGATGTGGGGCGAGGAGGTGGACGTGGTCACTGCGGAGGACGCGGACGTCGTGCTGTGGAACGGTGCCGCCGCGACCGCGACCGCCGCGTTCGACCTGGGCGAGCGACGAGAGGCCGACGACCGTGTGGGCACGCTGACCACCACCGGGCCGCTCGACACGGAGGACACGGCCCTCGTGCTGCGCGAAGACGTGGAGGGCCCCAGTCCCTGGTGGCGCCTGACGCACCCGCTCGATCTGCTGGGCATCACCGTCCACACCGACTGAGCCAGGCGCCGCCGTTCACCGGCCGCGCTGACGACGACGCCCCGCTCCGAGGGTCCGGAGCGGGGCGTCGTGTCGTTGGTGCGGGGCCGCCGAGGCGTCAGGCGCGGGGGTCCGCGCCCTCGGCGCCGTCATCGAGCAGCGCTCG
>NZ_SSDM01000188.1:0-1550 GCF_004794375.1 Microbacterium sp. K35
CCGGCCGCGCCGGCCGTGCGCCGCGCGACGCCGAGCCGCTTCCCGACCGCCCGCGAGGCGCTGCACACGGTGTTCGGCTACGACGACTTCCGCGGCGATCAAGCCGCGATCGTCGAGCAGGTCATCGGCGGCGGCGACGCGGTCGTGCTCATGCCCACCGGTGGCGGCAAGAGCATCACGTACCAGGTTCCCGCGCTCGTGCGCGAGGGCACGGGCCTCGTGATCAGCCCGCTCATCGCTCTCATGCACGACCAGGTCGACGCGCTGCGCGCCAACGGCGTCAAGGCCGCGTACCTCAACTCCACGCAGTCGATCGACGAGCGCCGCGAGGTCGAGCGGGCCTACGTCGCGGGCGAGCTCGACCTGATCTACGTCGCCCCCGAGCGGCTGTCGAACGCGAACACCACGGCCCTGCTGCAGCGCGGCACCCTCAGCGTGATCGCGATCGACGAGGCGCACTGCGTGTCGCAGTGGGGCCACGACTTCCGCCCCGACTACCTCGCGCTGGGCGACCTGGGCGACCGGTTTCCCGGCGTGCCGCGCATGGCGCTCACGGCCACCGCGACCCGGGCCACGCACAAGGAGCTGACCGAGCGGCTGCACCTCGACCGCGCGCAGCACTTCGTCGCGAGCTTCGACCGCCCGAACATCCAGTACCGCATCGTCCCGAAGGTCGACCCCCGCACGCAGCTCGTGCAGTTCATCCGCTCGCAGCCCGAGGGTGCGGCGGGCATCGTGTACGCGCTGAGCCGCAAGTCGGTCGAGCAGACCGCGACCGCGCTGGCGGCGAAGGGCATCGACGCGCTGCCGTACCACGCGGGGCTGCCGGCCGAGGTGCGGGCCGCGAACCAGTCGCGCTTCCTGCGGGAGGACGGCGTGGTGATGGTGGCGACCATCGCGTTCGGCATGGGCATCGACAAGCCCGACGTGCGTTTCGTGGCGCACATCGACCTGCCCAAGTCGGTGGAGGGCTACTACCAGGAGACGGGTCGCGCGGGTCGCGACGGCGAGCCGTCGGTGGCATGGATGGCGTACGGCCTCGGCGACGTCGTGCAGCAGCGCCGGCTGATCGACCAGAGCCCCGGCGACCGCACGTTCAAGATGCGCATGGGGCAGCACCTCGACGCGATGCTCGCGCTGTGCGAGACGGTCGAGTGCCGACGGCAGAACCTGCTCGGGTACTTCGGCCAGGAGTCGCAGCCGTGCGGCAACTGCGACACGTGCCTCGACGACACCGAGACGTTCGACGGGCTGATCCCCGCGCAGAAGCTGCTGTCGACGATCGTGCGCCTCCAGCGCGAGCGCAATCAGGCGTTCGGCGCCGGGCACCTGATCGACATCCTGCGCGGCGCCTCGACCGAGCGCATCCGCCAGCAGGGGCACGACCGCCTCGCCACGTACGGCATCGGCGCCGACCTGTCCGACCAGGACTGGCGCAGCGTCGTGCGGCAGCTGCTCGCCCGCGGCATCCTCGTGGCGCAGGGCGACTACGGCACGCTCGCGCCGGGAGAGGCCGCGGCCGGGGTGCTGCGCGGCGAGACCCCGGTGCC
>NZ_SSDM01000189.1:0-8765 GCF_004794375.1 Microbacterium sp. K35
CCCGGCACGCCGCTCGGCCGGACACCCCGCACGACCCCGCCGCTGCGCGCGACGCCCCGCCCGCGCCGGCTCGCCCCCTCCCTCGCACAACTGTCCCTCTCCCGGACCTGAGCCGTACGACGACTCCGCGCCGCGCCCGCGGCACCCCCATCCGTCGTACCCCTGTCTGGAGAACCCCGTGAGAACCCCTGTCAAGGCGGCCCTGATCGCCATCGCCGTCGCCGTCGTCCTGCTGATCGTCGCCATCGTCTGGGCCATCACCCAGCGCGCCGACGAGCCCGACCCCGACGCGGGCCAGCGCCAGCCAACCGTCCGCACCGATTCGCACGTGCTCGACGAGGGCGGTCCCGGCGCCGTCACGGTCGTCGAGTTCCTCGACTTCGAATGCGAGGCGTGCGGCGCCTTCTATCCGATCGTCGAGGAGCTCCGCGACACGTACGACGGCGACATCCGCTACGTCGCGCGCTACTTCCCGCTCCCCGGCCACGTCAACTCGACACAGGCCGCCCTGGCCGCCGAGGCCGCCGCACAGCAGGGCCGCTTCGAGGACATGTACCACCACCTGTTCGCGACGCAGGCGAACTGGGGCGAGCAGCCCGAGGAGACCCCGGAGGTGTTCCGCGCGTTCGCCCAGGAGCTGGGCCTCGATCTCGCGGCGTACGACGAGGCCGTCGCCGACCCCGCCACCCTCGCGCGGGTGGAGCAGGACAAGCGTGACGGCGAGCGACTCGGCGTCACGAGCACCCCCACGTTCTTCGTCGACGGCGAGATGCTCGAGCTGACGGCCTGGGGCGATCTGGAGGACGCGATCGCGAAGGCCGTCGCGGACTGACCCGGCGGCAGCGGGATACCCCGGCCGGGTCCCGCCGGCCGGGGGGACCCGTCGCTACGCTGAGCGCATGTCCGAGGATGCCTCCGCTCCCGCGCGCCCCCTGATCACCGTCGCCCGGCGCATCCCGGCGACCCTCACGATGGTGGGCCTGATCCTGGTCGTCGGCGTCGTCTCACAGGGACTGTGGCGGCCGTTCGAGGATTCGGAGCTGTTCCCCTCGGTCGCGTACGGCCTGCCCAACCTGTCGGACGGCAAATGGTGGACGCCGGTCACCGGCACGTTCTTCGTCAACCAGCCGTGGGTGTACCTGTTCACGATCGCTGGCTTCTGGGGCATGGGGTACCTGGAGTTCCGTCGCGGAAGCCGCGTCGCGATCGCCTACTACGCGGTGGGACAGCTCTTCGCGATCTTCGCCACCGCGCTGCTGCTCCTGCTGCTGTCGCAGTTCGAGTGGGCGTGGGCGTCGGAGCAGGCGCGCGCGCTCGACGTGGGCGCGTCCGGGGGCACGATGGCCTGCATCGCTGCAGCCGTCGGCCTGTTCCGTCCCCCGTGGCGGGTACGCGGCTGGCTCATCCTCCTCGGGTTCGTCTTCATCGCGATGATGTTCTGGGGCAAGGTCGCCGACCTCGAGCATCTGCTGGCGGTGCTGCTGATCCTCGCGGTGGACCGCAGCCTGCGCGTGCGGCACACGACGGTCCGCGAGCAGCGCCTCATCGCGGTCATGGCCGTGCTGCTCCTGCTGGCGACCGAGGTCATCACCGTCCTGGTCCCGACCGACGGCCCCTTCGGCCCCACCGCACCCGTCTCCGGCGGATTCCTGGACACCGCGCTCGACGCGGCCGTCATCCTGCTCATCGCGAACGGGCTGCGTCGCGGTCGACGATGGGCGTGGGTGCTCGCGATCATCCTCGCCAGCCTCAACGTGCTCTCCGGTGCGCTCATCCTGGCGCTGATCATCCTCACCAGCGAGGCACAGCTCGAACTGCAGATCGACGGCGAGACCGAGCTCGCCCTCGCCAGCGGCGTGCTCTGGCTGCTGATCCTCGTCTACCTGATCGTGGTGCGGCGGGCGTTCCGGGCCCGACGGCGGTCGAAGCTCGGCGCGCAGCCGGCACCCACGCTCGCCGACCTGGAGAAGGAGCTGAAGACCCACGGCGGCGGCACCCTGTCGTGGATGACCACCTGGGAGGGCAACGCGTTCGCGCGCGTGGACGGCGGCATCGTCGCGTATCAGCGGCGCAACAGCGTGGCACTGGCACTGGCGGATCCGATCGGGCCACGCGAACGCCGCACCGATGCGGTGCGGGACTTCATCCGCGCGGCGGAGGGCGCCGGGCTCATCCCCTGCTTCTTCAGCGCCGACGAGGCCACGCGGGCCGCGGTGCCGGAGACCTGGCGGAGCCTGGTCGTGGCGGACGACACGATCGTCGACCTGCCGGGCCTGGAGTTCACCGGAAAGCGCTGGAACTCCGTGCGCACCTCCCTCAACAAGGCAGGACGCGAGGACATGACGTTCCGGATGACGCATCTGAAGGAGGAGCCCTGGGGGGTGCAGCAGCAGCTGCGGGCGATCTCCGAGGCCTGGGTCGGCGACAAGGACCTCCCCGAGATGCGCTTCACACTCGGCACCCTCGAGGAGGCGGAGGATCCGGAGGTACGGCTCGCCCTCGCCATCGCCCCCAACGGCGACGTCGACGGCTTCCTCTCCTGGCTGCCCATCTACGGCGAGGGCGGCATCGTGCGGGGGTGGACGCTCGACCTGATGCGCCGCAGGGAGGGCGGATTCGGCCCCGTCATGGAGTACCTCATCGGGTCGTCCGCGAAGCAGTTCTCCGACGAGGGCGCGCAGATCATGTCGCTCTCCGGGGCTCCGCTCGCGCACGACTACCCACCGGACGCGGGCATGATCGCGGCGCTCAGCGACCGGCTCGCGGAGGCTCTGGAACCCGTGTACGGGTTCGGTTCGCTGCACCGGTTCAAGCAGAAGTTCCACCCGCGCTACGAGACCATGTACCTGCTGTTCCGCGACGAGAGCGACCTCACCCGGATCGGCGGCGCGTTGACGCGGGCGTTCCTGCCGGATGCCACGCTGCGGCAGTTCGCCGGTGCCGGGCTGGAACTCGTCCGCGGAGGCGGGAAGGACTGAGCCGCGGGGTGCCCCGGATCACCGGGGCACCCCGCGGAGCTGTCACTCGGCGGCCACGAGCTCCGCGGGCGCCGGGCCGGAGGGTGCGGGGCGCGGGCGCTTCGCGGTGTTCGCGATGTGGGCGCGTGCCACGACCATCCCCGCGACGGCCATGAGCCCGACCCCGAGCCAGTAGGGGGCGGCGTGGCTCACGGCGGTGTAGAGGGCCGCGGCGATCAGCGGCGCGACCGTGCCCATCGCGGCGTTGAGCGACTGGGTGGCGCCACCGAGCCAGCCCTGCTCGTCGTCGCCGACGGCGTTGGACATCGCGCCGTCCATGGCGGCCTGCGCGGCTCCCTGTCCGGCGGCGAGCAGCAGCGCCCCGACGATGAACAGCCACGGCTGGGCGATCAGCGTCGCGACGACCGCGAGACCGGCCAGGCCGATCGCCTGGGCGACGATGCCGCTGAGGATCACGCCGCGCTCCCCCATCCGCGGAAGCAGGATGGCCAGCAGCACGCCCTGGATGAGGATGTCGACGATCCCCACGCCCGCCGTGAGGAGCCCGATCTGCGTCGGCCCCCACTGGATGGAGTCGAGCGCGAGGATGCTGAAGTTGTTGACGAAGAAGCCGAACGGCAGCGCGAGCAGGCCGAACGCGATCATCAGGCCGCGCAGCTCCCGGCGTCCGAAGGCCTCGCGGAACACCGCGAACGGCTGCACGGCGCGCAGCGTGATCCGCGGGATGCGGTTCTCGGGCTTCAGGCTCTCCGGCAGCAGGGAGATGCTGAGGATCGCGATCACCAGGGCGACGGCGGCGGTGAGGAACACGGGCAGGCGCAGGTCGATCGCCGCGAGGAGCCCGCCGACGGCCGGGCCGATCATGGTGCCGATGCCGGTCAGCGCTCCGAGCAGGCCGAAGCGCTGTGCACGCTTCTCCGGCGGGGTGATGTCGGCGAGGTAGGCGAACAGCGCGGGCAGGTCGCCCGCCGTCAGCCCCTGGATGACACGGGCGAGCACGAGCACCCAGAGCGCTCCGCCGATGCCGAACAGGGCCATGGAGAACGCGGCGCCGAAGGCGGCGGCGATGATGACGGGCCGTCGGCCGAACCGGTCGGAGAGCCGGCCGAGGAAGGGCGCGACGAGGAAGGCGCACAGGCCGTTGACCGCTTCCAGCACGCCGACCCAGAGGGCCAGGTCGCGCTCGTGCGAGACGTACTGCAGCACGACGAACGGCAGCACGGGGAGCACCACCGTCATGCCGATGACGGTGAGCATCGTCAGCACGATGAGCATGATCCAGGCACGGGTGGCACCACGGACCGAGGAGATGGGTGAAGTCATACCGAAAGTGTAGCGATACCAGTTTTGGTGTCAAGCCACTTTTGTACCGAGCGCGGTAGCCTGGCTCTCATGACCACCCCCGCGCCCCTCGGCCGCCGCGAGCGCAAGAAGGCCGCGACCCGCAAGAACATCTCCGACGTCGCGACGAGGATGTTCCTGGAGCGCGGCTTCGACAACGTCAGCATCCGCGAGGTCGCCGACGCCGCCGACGTCTCCCCGACCACCGTCTTCGCCCACTTCCCCCAGAAGGAGGCGCTCGTCTTCGACGAGGACGACGAGCAGCGCGACCGCCTCGTCGCCGCCGTGCGCGACCGCAGGACCGGCGTCACCATCAACCGCGCGATCCATGACTTCTACGCCGCCGAGATCGGCGCCAACCTCGACGAGCACGGAGACGACGTCGCCCGCACCTTCCTGCGCTTCCTCAACGAGACGCCGGCCCTGCGCGACTACGCGGCGAAGATGTGGCTGCGGCACGAAGACGCCCTCGCCGGCGCGATCGCCGAGCAGCTCGGGCTCACCGCCCCCACGGCGGAGATCCGCGTGTACTCCCGGTTCATCCTGCAGATGCAGATCCTCGTGACCGAGAGCGACGACCAGCGCGACATCCTCGAGGCCGGATTCACCGTGCTGGAGGAGGGCTGGGGCCCCGTCGAGAAGCGGCTCACCCGCGACTCCGGCTGAGCGGCTCCCTCACTCCTCGCGCGGACGACGCCGCAGGCTCTTGACGTCGGTGCGGCGGTGCTTGGCCGTGAGCCGACGCTCCCTCGATCCGCGGCTCGGCTTCGTCGCGCGGCGCGGCGGGGCAGGCGGACGCAGGGCCTCCGCCACCAGGGCGGCCAGGCGTTCGCGTGCGGCCTCCCGGTTGCGCAGCTGCGCCCGATGCTCGGACGCCGCGATCGTCAACACCCCGCCGACGAGCCGTCCCCGCAGACGCTCCAGGATCCGCTCGCGCTGCACCGGCGACAGGACCGCGGAACCCGCGGCGTCCCACACCAGCTCCACGCGCGAGTCCGCCGTGTTCACCCCCTGTCCCCCGGGGCCGGAGGAGCGCGAGAAGCGCCACGACAGCTCGGCGTCGGGGATCGTGAGACCGGCCGTGACGCGGAGTCCGGGTCGAGGGGCGGTGGGCATCCGTCCATCATGCGCCATGTCGTGGACGCGGACGCGAACGCCTCAGGGAGTGGACGCGACGGCGGGAGTCGAACCCGCAACGCCTCCGGATATGAGCCGGGGCCCGGGACCGCCCGGATCGCCGCGATGGCACTGACGTTACCTGGCCGTGATGTTCCCCGCCAGGGTCGTTCCCTGGGATGACCCTATGAGTCCGCGGATGACGCGGGCGTGGGAGCGTCGAGCGCCCGCAGCAGCCGCTCGACCGCCTCGCGCAGCTCCGCACGGTGCGGCTCGGGGAAGCTCGTGGTGTACTCGACGCCCGCGGGGATCCAGAGCAGTCCGTACATCGCCTCCCGCCAGTCCGCGCCGCCGAAGGGCCAGCGCGTGCGGTCGGGTCCCTCCGCCGTGGCGCCCTGTCCCCACGGCCCGAACCGCTCCTGCATCTCCGCCAGCGGCAGCTCCATCACCGCGTCGGTCTCGATCTTCTGCGGCGACCACGACGCCGCGATCAGCACCCGCTCCTCGATCTCCTGCGCACTGAGCTCGCGCCGCGCGAACAGCACCCTGGTGTGCTCGACGGACGTGATGCGGTCGACGCGGAACGTGCGCCAGTCCTCGCGGTCGAGGTCCCAGCACAGGAGGAACCACTTGCGTCCGGCCGGGGCGAGGGCATGCGGCTCCACGCGCCGCACGCTCTCCTCCCCCTGCCCGTCGACGTAGCGCAGCCGCAGCCGCTCGTGGTCGCGCGTGGCGAGCGCGATCTCGCCGATGACCACGGGCGACACCACCGGTCCCGCGCCGATCCGCGGGGGCTGCACCGCCGCGGCGAGCGCGTTCACCCGCTGCCGCAGCGCCGAGGGCAGCACCTGCTCCAGCTTCGCGAGCGCGGTCAGCGTCACCTCCGCGCCACCGACGATCTGCTGCGTGGCGGCGACCCGCAGGCCGATCGCCATCGTGACCGCCTCGTCGTCGGTCAGCAGCAGCGGCGGCACGGCGCTCCCCGCCTCCAATCGGTAGCCGCCGGCCGACCCCGGCGTGGACTCGACGCGATAGCCCAGCTCGCGCAGGCGGTCGACGTCGCGGCGGACGGTGCGCTCGGTGACGCCCAGTCGCGAGGCGAGCTCCGTGCCCGGCCAGTGCCGGTGCGTCTGCAGCAGGTTGAGCAGGGCGAGGGCGCGGGCGGTGGTGTCGGACATGACCTCAGATTGGCAGACGATGCGGACAGCATGTGTCCGCGTTGCTTTCTACGCTCGCTCCCATGAACGAAACCCTCATCGAGACCGAAGGCCTGACCAAGACCTTCACCGTCAAGAAGGCGCCGGTGCACGCGGTCACCGACGTCTCCTTCAGCGCCGTGCGGGGTGAGCTCGTCGCATTCCTCGGCCCGAACGGCGCCGGCAAGTCGACGACCCTCCGCATGCTCACCACCCTGATCCCGCCCTCCGCCGGCAGCGCGCGCGTGGTCGGGCACGACATCCGCACCGACGCCGCGGGCGTCCGCGCGCGCATCGGCTACGTCGGTCAGCTCACCAGCGGCAGCTTCTCCCAGCGCGTGCGCGACGAACTGCTCAGCCAGGGCGCCTTCTACGGCCTGACGAAGCGCGACAGCGTGCGGAGGGCGGACGAGCTCATCGACTCGCTCGACCTGTCGTCGTTCGCGGGCCGCACCGTGCAGCAGCTCAGCGGCGGGCAGAAGCGCCGGCTCGACATCGCCCTCGGGCTCATGCACGCACCACCCCTGCTGTTCCTCGACGAGCCCTCCACGGGACTCGACCCGCAGAGCCGCGCGAACCTGTGGGAGCACATCCTCGACCTGCGCACACAGCACGGCACCACGGTCTTCCTCACCACGCACTACCTGGAGGAGGCCGACCGCTACGCCGAGCGGGTCATGGTGATGGACAAGGGCCGCATCATCGCGGACGACGACGCGGCCTCGCTCAAGGCCACCCTCGCGGGCGACGTACTCACGTTCGGGTTCGCCGACGCCGCGGAGGCCGAGCGGGCGCGCACCGTGGTCGCCCGACGGAGCCCGGCCGAGGTCGTGCGGGACGACGCCTGCCTCTCCCTCGCGGTGCCCGACGGCGACCGGCTGCTGCCCGTTGTCGTGCGGGAGCTCGACGCCGCGGGCATCGTCGTGCAGCGCGCGACCGGAGTGCCGCCCACACTCGACGACGTGTTCCTCGCCCTCACCGGACGCACCCTGCGCGATGCGGGCGAGGGTGCAGGAGCCCCCGAGTCCACGGACGAGCCCACGCCCGCCTCCACCCCGACCACGACAGGAGTCCTCTCATGACCACCACCGACACGCTCGTGCGCCCGAACCTCGCACGTGACACCCGCCACGTGCTGACGCGGGAGCTCAAGCCCGTGGTGCGGGACCCGTTCACCCTGATCTTCAGCCTGCTGCAGCCCCTGGTGTTCCTCGGGCTGTTCGCCCCGCTGCTGATCGGCCAGTCCGGACAGCCCGCGGGCGAGACCCTGTCGTGGTTCGTGCCGGGCGTGCTGGTGATGATCGTGCTGTTCGGCACCGGCGCCACCGGGTCGAACCTCCAGTACGAGATGATGACCGGCTCGCACGAGCGCACCCTCGTCGCCCCGCTCGCCCGGTCGTCCCTCCTCGTCGGCCGCGCGCTGAAGGAGATCGCGCCGATCGTGGTGCAGGCCCTCGTGATCGTCCTGATCGCATGGCCGTTCGGGTTCGCGGTCGACGTGCCGGGCCTGCTGATCGGCCTCGCGCTGCTCGCCGCGTTCGGGGTGGGCCTCGGCTCGCTCTCGTACTCGCTCGCGCTCGCGACCAAAGACCGGGAGTGGCTGTTCTGGGGCGTGCAGCAGTCGCTCATCTTCCCGCTGCTCATCCTGTCGGGGATGCTGCTGCCGCTCGACGCCGCGCCGGACTGGATGCGCGCGGTCGCGACGGTCAACCCGGTGAACTGGGTCGTGCAGGCGGAGCGGGCGCTGTTCGCCGGAGACCTGGGCGACCTCACCGTGCTGTGGGGCTGGATCGCCGCACTCGCGGTGGCCACGGTCGGCCTCGTGGTGGGCGTGCGCGCCATCCGCCGCAGCAACTGACCCGCGCTCGACGCCCGCGACGGCGGCCTCGATTCTGCGGGGCCACCGCCGCGGGCATCGGGTCGCTAGCGCCGCCACCCGCCGCCGTCAAGCGCATCGACCGTGCTCCGTCGGCCCTCGTATCGTCGCCCGCACGACCACGAGCAGCAGGAGGGCCGCATGTCCGAATCGCAGCACAACGACAAGACGCCGACCACGGGCCTGGAGTCCGGGGAGCCGCAGGCGCGCCTGGAAGCCGAGGCCCGACGCGCGATCGTGACCGGCGCGGACTCGGCT
>NZ_SSDM01000190.1:0-11604 GCF_004794375.1 Microbacterium sp. K35
CGCGGTCGACATCGCCCGGCAGGGGCGCCACCCCGACCACGGCGACCTGGCGATCCGCACGGTCGCCGCCGAGATCGGCGCGGCCCAGCGTGCGAGCGATCGCGCGGTCGAACGGCGCATGTCCGAGGCGTCCTGGCTGGTCGAGCGCTTCCCCGCGGTGTGGGAGGCGCAGGGCCGCGGGCTGATCAGCGCGGCGCACGCGCGCGCGATCCTCGACGCGGGCGCGCATCTCCACGACGCTTCCGAGCGGTCGGCCTTCGCCGACGCCGCCGTAGCCCTCGCGCAGACCACCTCGCCCAACCGGCTGCGGCCGCTCGTGCGACGCCTCGCCGAACGCTTCCAGGAGCGCACGGTCACCGAGCGGCACCGCGACGCCCGCGAGCAGCGGCGGGTCTGGGTGAAAGACGCAGGCGACGGGATGGCCGACCTGGGCATGCACGGACCGGCGACACTCGTCCACGGCATGTTCGACCGGCTGTCGCAGATGGCTCACGCCGTACAGCAGGAGAACGCTCGCGCGGAGCGGGGCGCGACCGAGCCCTCCCCTGCCACACCCGACACCCGCACGGTCGACCAGCTGCGAGCCGACCTGCTCTCCGATCTGGTGCTGACTGGCACCCCGGCCGGCCACGACACGGCGGACGGTCTGCTGGGCGAGCTGCGGGCGCGCGTGGAGGTGACGGTGCCTGTGCTGACCCTTCTTCGTGACGATCACCCCACGGCGGCGGGCGCTCCGGCTGAGCTCGACGGGGTGACGCCGATCGATGCGGAGACCGCCCGACATCTGACCGGCGGCGCCGCGGGGTGGGACCGGGTGCTGACGCATCCGATCAGCGGCGCGACGCTCGCGGTCGACCGCTACCGGCCGAGCGAGGAGCTCCGCCGGCACCTGCGAGCGCGCGACCAGCGCTGTCGTTTCCCCGGATGCGGCCTCGCGGCGCGGAAGAGCGACCTCGACCACAGCCACGATGCGGCCCGCGGCGGGAAGACCGAGCACCGGAACCTGGCGACCCTCTGCCGCAGACACCACACCCTCAAGCACCACTCCCCGTGGCAGGTGCGGCAGCGGCCGGGCGGCCTTCTGGAGTGGACGAGTCCGGCCGGACGGAGCTACCTCGACCGTCCGCCGCCTCGGCCATCGGTGGTGTTCGCGGAGGCGGGTGTGCAGGATGGCCGCGGCGCGGGGACCGGTGGAGGCGCATGGGACGCGGGTGCGGACACGGGCGCGGCACCGTTCTGAGTCGCGAGGCTGCGAGCGCAATGATGATGCCGGCGGGTGCGGCGAGCGGTGGATGCAGCGAGTGCGGCGAGTGCGGCGAGCGCGGCAGGTGCGGCGAGCGGTGGGTGCAGCGAGTGCGGCGAGCGCGGCAGGAGTCTGCGGTGCGTCTCCCCCTAGAGTGGAAGCATGTCGAGCCCCGAATCAGACAGGTCGGGGGCTGCCGGTCGCACCGCCAGCCCCGACACTCGCTGACTCGTCGCATCCGCCCCCGGGCGGGCGCTCCCCCGTCGCACCCGTCGCACCGGGCTGGCCGTGGTGACCAGAAGACCCCTTCTGCTCTCTCACCTCGGAGTCCTCGATGCCTCTTGCCCTCTACTCCCTCGCCCTGACGGTGTTCGTCATGGGCACGTCCGAATTCATGCTCGCCGGGCTCCTCCCCGCGATCGCCGACGACCTCCACATTCCGGTCGGGTCCGCGGGACTGCTCACCTCCGCCTTCGCGATCGGAATGGTCGTGGGCGCCCCGGTGATGGCGGCCTTCGCGCGCGGATGGCCGCCTCGCCTCACCCTGCTCCTGTGCCTGCTGGCGTTCGGCGCGTGCCACGTGCTCGGCGCCCTCACCACATCGTTCGAGATCCTGCTCCTCGCGCGAGTGGTGAGCGCGATCGCGAACGCCGGCTTCCTCGCCGTCGCCCTGCGCACCGCGACGTCGCTGGTGCCGCCCGGGCAAACCGGGCGCGCCGTCTCGGTCCTCCTGGCCGGCACCACCGTCGCCACGGTCGCGGGCGTTCCCGCGGGCACCGTGCTGGGCGCGGCCTGGGGGTGGCGCGCCACCTTCTGGGCGGTCGCGCTGCTCTGCGTGCCCGCCCTCCTCGGGATCGTCCGCGGCGTCCCCGCGCGCGTGATCGCTCCACACCGGCCAGAGTCCACACCCACACCCACACCCACACCAGCGCCCACACCCACGCCCGCGCCCGCGGCCGCGCCGACCCTGCGTGCCGAGCTGCGCGTCTTCGGCACCCGACCGGTCGCCATCGCTCTGGCGCTCGCGGCGCTGATCAACGGCGGCACGTTCGCCGCCTTCACGTTCCTCGCGCCGATCGTGACCGAGACCACGCACCTGGCCGAGGGATGGGCGGCGATCGCCCTGGTGCTCTTCGGCGTCGGGTCGTTCGTCGGTGTGACCGTCGCTGGGCGACTCTCCGACCGGCACCCCGGGCTGGTGGTCGGCATCGGCGGACCGCTGCTGCTCGCCGGCTGGACGTCGTTCGCGCTCCTCGCGACCCACCCCGCGGCTCTGCTCGCCGGCGTGCTCGTGCTGGGGGTGCTGTCGTTCGGGGTGGGCGGCACCCTGGTCACACGGGTGCTGTACGCCGCGACCGGGGCACCGACCATGGCCGGCTCCGCCGCGACCGCAGCCCTGAACGTCGGAGCGGCCGCGGGCCCCGTGCTCGGAGCTGCGGCACTGGCGACCGGCACCGGACCTCTCGGCCCGGTCTGGGTCGCGGTCGCCCTCACCGGGATCGCCCTCACCCTCCTGCTCCTCACCCGCGCCTCCATGACGCGCACCTCGTGACGCGACCTCGTGATCGGCGCCGGTGCGCTGGCGTCACGGGCGCCGCGACCGACACAGCCCCGTGACGCAGGCGCCGGACAGACACGGGCCCCCATGCGGACGAGCCGCCCGCCCCGGAAGGGACGGACGGCTCGTGCGCTGTGCGAATCGTGTTACTGGTACGACTTCACGATCTCGAGGAGGCTCGGCACGTTGGCGTATGCCTCGGCCGCGTTCTCCTTGGTCACGATGACCGGCGGGAGCAGGTAGGCCGGAACGACCTTCTTGCCGTTGTCGTACTGGTCGGTGTCGTTGACGTCGACCTCCTCGCCCTTCTGCAGCTGGCCGACCATCTTGATGGCCTGCTCCACCAGCAGCGTGGTGTCCTTGTTGATCGTGGAGTACTGGACGCCCTCCATGATCGACTTCACCGACTCGACCTCGGAGTCCTGACCCGTGACGACCGGGACGGGCTTGCCGGCACCCTGCACCGAGGTGATGATGGCGCGCGCGAGCGTGTCGTTCGGCGACAGGACGCCGTCGAGCGTCTCCGAGCCGTACGTCGAGGTGAGGATCGAGTCCATGCGACGCTGGGCGTTCTCCGGCTTCCATCCCTCGGTCGCGGTCTGCGAGATCTCGGTCTGACCGGAGACGACGTTCAGCGTGCCGTCGTCGATCTTCGGCTGCAGCACCTCCATCGCGCCGTTGAAGAACACGGCGGAGTTGGCGTCGTCCGGCGAACCCGAGAACAGCTCGATGTTGTACGGCGCCTCGTGGCCCGCGCGCTCGGCGAGACCGTCGAGGAGCGCCTGGCCCTGGAGCTTGCCGACCTCGAAGTTGTCGAACGCGACGTAGTAGTCCACCGCGTCGGTGTTCTCGATCAGGCGGTCGTACGCGATGACGGCGACACCGGCGTCGCGCGCGGCCTCGACCTGGGTGGTGAGCTGCTTGCCGTCCTTCGCGCCGATGATGATGACCTTGGCACCACCCGTGACGAGCGCCTGGATCTGGTTCTGCTGCTCGGCGACCGTGTTGCTGGCCGGCGCATACTGCACGTCGGCCTTGAATCCCGCCTTCTCGAGACCGGTCTTGAACAGGTCACCGGCCAGGACCCAGTTCTCCGAGGTCTTGTCCGGGAGGGCGACACCGATCGTGGCGTCGGCGGCGAAGCCCTTCGTGGCCTCATCGCCGGAACCCGATCCCGTGTCACCGCCGCGCTCCGAGGAGCAGCCGGTGAGGGCGAATGCGCCCGCGACGACAAGCGCTGTCGCCGACAGAAGAATCTTCTTCATGTGATCTCTTTCTCTGGTGTGTGCAGGTCTCGTCGCGCGTGCGCTGCGCGACGCGGCCCTTACTTTCCGCGCGTCTCCTCGACGGCGGGGGCTTCGTACTTCTGGCTGGTGGGGTAGTTCGTCTTCGTCGGATCGAAGGTGTCGGTGGCCGGGTCCTGTTTGCGGCCGAAGCGACGCGTGAGGAAGCCGGTGATCGAGGGGCGTCCCTGCTGCTTGTTCCACACGTCGATGCCGACCGCGAACAGCAGCACGAGGCCCTTGATCATCGACACGACGTCGGCACCGGCGCCGAGCAGGGCGAGGCCGTTGTTGAGGAACGCCATCACGAGACCACCGATGATCGACCCGATCACGGTGCCGATGCCGCCCGAGACGGCCGCACCGCCGATGAAGACCGAGGCGATCGCGTCGAGCTCCCAGCCGTTGCCGTCCTGGGGACCGGACGCGGTCGCCCTCGCGACGTAGATCATGCCGGCGAGCGACGCCAGGACCGACATGTTCATCATCACGAAGAAGTCGACCCAGCGGTCCTTCACGCCCGACAGGCGCGCCGCCTGCCGGTTGCCGCCGACCGCGTAGATGTGCCGGCCGAACACGGTGTTGTTCGTGATGAACGAGTACAGGATGACCAGGGCGAGCAGGATGACGCCCGAGATCGGGAAGCTGGTGCCCTCACGTCCGGTGGCGAACAGCCAGCCCGCGATGAGGATGACCGCCGAGATCAGCACGACCTTGGTGACGCTGACCCACAGCGGCGCCATGTCGGAGCCCATCTTGCGCTGCACGCGACGCGTACGGATCTCCCAGAACACGATCCACGCCACGCCGGCGAGCGCCAGCAGCATGGTCGGGATGTTGAACGGCAGCGGCAGCGCGATCTCCGGCAGGTACCCCGCGCCGATGATCTTGAAGCCCTCCGGAACGGGCACGGACTGCGAGTCGCCGACCCACTGGTTCGCCCCGCGGAAGAACAGCATGCCGGCCAGCGTCACGATGAACGCCGGCACTCCCACATAGGCGACCCAGAAGCCCTGCCAGGCTCCCACGAGCACACCGACCCCCAGTCCCAGCAGGATGCCGAGCGGCCAGGGAAGGTTCCAGTCCTGCATCGCCTTCGCCACCACGATGCCCGTGAACGCGGCGACCGAGCCGACCGAGAGGTCGATGTGCCCCATGATGATGACCATCACCATGCCGATCGCCAGGATCAGGATGTACGAGTACTGGTTGACGACGTTGATGAGGTTCCCGGACGACAGCGTGAGTCCGGTGCCCTTCACGATCCACGTCAGCACCTGGAAGACGACGAGGATGACGACGAGGCTGCCGAGGATGCCGAACTGGCGCAGCGTGGAGGTGCCGCCGCCGCCGAACATCTTCGTGATGTCCTTGAAGTGGAAGCCGCGCTTCGCGGTGGTCGAGTCGGTGGTCATGCGGATGCTTTCTGGGTCGCGGAGGTCATGCTGCGCATGAGGTCCTCGGGGGTCGCCTGGTCGGCCGGGATGCAGTCGGTGACCCGGCCTTCGAACACGGTGTAGATGCGGTCGGAGATGCCGAGAAGCTCGGGCAGCTCGCTGGAGATCACGATCACGCCCTTGCCCTGGGCGGCGAGCTCGTTGATGATCGCGTAGATCTCGTACTTCGCGCCGACGTCGATGCCGCGGGTGGGCTCGTCGAGGATCAGCAGGTCGGGGTCGGTGAACATCCACTTCGCGAGGACGACCTTCTGCTGGTTGCCGCCCGACAGCTTGCCGACGCCCTCCTCCACCGAGGGGGTCTTGATGCGCAGCGCCTTGCGGTAGCGTTCGGCGACCGCGAACTCCTCGCGCGCGTCGACCACCCCGTTGTGCGCGATCTTCGACAGCTTCGCCGCCACGATCGACCGTTTGATGGTGTCGAGCAGGTTGAGCCCCAGCACCTTGCGGTCCTCGCTCACGTAGGCGAGGCCGTGCTTGATGGCCGCAGCGACATCGGGCAGTTCGATCTCCTGCCCGTCCTTCACGAGCGTGCCGGAGAGGTAGGTGCCGTAGGAGCGACCGAAGATGCTCATGGCGAGCTCGGTGCGCCCCGCGCCCATGAGCCCGGCGATGCCGACGACCTCGCCGCGCCGCACGTTCAGGTTCGAGCCCTTCACGACCATGCGCTCCGGCACCGTCGGGTGCTGCACCCACCAGTCCCTGACCTCGAAGAACACCTCGCCGATCTCGGGCGTGCGGTCGGGGTAGCGGCTCTCCAGCGACCGGCCGACCATGCCGCGGATGATGCGGTCCTCGTTGATCTCGCCGCGGGAGATGTCGAGCGTCTCGACCGCGCGGCCGTCGCGGATGATCGTGATCTCGTCGGCGATCTGCTCGATCTCGTTGAGCTTGTGGCTGATCATGATCGACGCGATGCCCTTGGCCTTGAGCCCCAGGATCAGGTCGAGCAGGTGCTGGGAGTCGTTCTCGTTCAGGGCCGCGGTCGGCTCGTCGAGGATCAGGAGCTTGACGTCCTTGTTGAGGGCCTTGGCGATCTCGATGAGCTGCTGCTTGCCGACGCCGAGGGTCTTGATCGGCACGTCGGGGTCTTCGCTCAGCCCGACGCGGGCGAGCAGCTCGATCGTGCGCTCCTTCTGCGCCTGCCAGTCGATGCGGCCGAAGCGGCGGATCTCGTTGCCGAGGAAGATGTTCTCGGTGACGGACAGCTCGGGGATGAGCGCCAGCTCCTGGTGGATGATGACGATGCCCGCCTGCTCGCTCGCGGCGATGTCCTTGAAGCGCTGCTCCTCGCCGTACAGCAGGATCTCCCCGTCGTAGCTGCCGTACGGGTACACCCCGGAGAGGACCTTCATCAGCGTCGACTTCCCGGCGCCGTTCTCGCCGCAGATCGCGTGGATCTCGCCGGCGCGGACGGTGATCGAGACGTCGGCGAGCGCCTTGACCCCCGGGAACTCCTTGGTGATGCTGCGCATCTCCAGGATCGGGCCTGACACGGTCGGCAACGTTGCAGTGGTGCTCACGGATCTTCCTCGCGACGTGCGGTCACCTTCGATGTGACCGTTCACATCGATACATCGTCGTCTCCCGCGGGAGCGGTGTCAAGTCGGCGCGGGCATTCCGTGTCGCGACCGTGATCTCCCCGCGATCCGCAGGAACACGGGCATCCCGGCGGCGCGGCGGATCGAAAGGATTCGATCCGTGGAGGGGCGCGGCCCGCGGGAATCGAATGCCCCGAGCGCGCCGGATCGGCTCAGCGGGCGGCGGCCGACTCGCGAGCCCGCAGCAGCGTCTGCAGCGCCCCGAACGCGGGCGGATCCTCACCGCGGATCTGCGCCAGCAGGATGCGCACCGCGCGGCGGCCCAGCTCCGGGAAGTCCTGGTGCACGGTGCTCAGCGTCGGTGCCACGTGGGCCGCGACCGGGATGTCGTCGAAGCCGATCACGCTCACGTCATGCGGCACCCGCACCCCCGCGTCGCGGAAGCCGTGCAGCAGTCCGATCGCCATCAGGTCGTTCGCCGCGAACACCGCCGTGAAGTCGCGGCGGTGCGACAGCTCCTTGCCCGCGAAGTAGCCGAAGTCCGCCGTCCAATCCCCGCGGATGGGCGGGAACGTGGGCAGATCGGCATCGCGCAGCGCGTCGAGGTAGCCCCGCATGCGCGACTCCGCCTCGATCCAGTCCTGCGGTCCGGCCAGGTGCAGGATGTCGCTGTGCCCGAGCGAGATGAGGTGCTCCGTCGCGGCTTTGGCACCGGCGACCTGATCGGCCGACAGGCTCACGCCGTCCGAGCCCGACGCCGTCTGCAGAGTGACGAAGGGCATCGCGCCGGACATGCCGCGCAAGACATGGAACACGCGCACCTGTGGCGCGAGCACCACGATCCCGTCGACCTGCTCCCGCTCGAGCTGGCGCACCGCGTTGCCGATGGCCTCCGGCGTGGTCGAGGGGAGGTTGAGCGTGGAGACCGAGTAGCCCTCCTCGCGCGCCGCATCCTCGATCCCGGCGATGGACGAGGTGGGGCCGAACTCGCCGATCGTGGCGGACAGGATGCCCAGCATGTTCGACTTGCTCGTCACCAGCGCGCGCGCCGCGAGGTTCGGCCGGTAGTCCAGCACGGCGATCGCGTCGAGCACCTTCGCCTTGGTCTCCGGCCGGATGCTGGGGTGATCGTTCAGCACGCGGGACACCGTCTGATGCGACACCCCCGCGAGCCGGGCGACGTCGCGGATGCTCGGCAGGCGGGCACGCTCGGAGGACGTGGACATCACTGCCTCCTCGCGTGTGCACGGTCACATCGTCACTTCATTATGTCTGCCAGGACCGCGCCGTGCATCCCGAAGGCGTCACGGGCCGTGGGCCGGAGGACGTCGCGGCGGGAGACCTCAGCCGAGGATGCGGGCGCCGGGCACCGGCCCGTGCACGTGCAGCGGGTCCAGCCCTTCCTCCCGCAGCCGGGTCTGCACGTCCTGCGCGGTCTCGGGATCGGGGCACAGCAGCGCGACCGTGGGACCGGAGCCCGAGACGATCCCGTGCAGGGCACCCGCCGCGATCCCGCGGTCGATCGTGTCACCCAGGTCGGGCCGCTCGTGCAGCGCCGCCGCCTGCAGGTCGTTGTGCAAGGCATCGGCGAGCTGGCGCGGGTCTCCGGTGCGCAGCGCCTGGAGCACCGGGATCGGCACGTCGAGCGACAGCGGCGGGTCATCGGCGAGCGCACCCTCCTCCTCGCGCAGCAGGTCGAGCCGCTCGTACACCACCGGGGTCGACAGGCCCTGCTCGCTCGTGACCAGCAGCCAGTCGAAGCGGCCACGCGCGAGCGCGGGGTTCAGCTGATCACCGCGCCCCGTGCCCACCGCCGTGCCGCCGTGCAGGGCGAACGGGACGTCGGCGCCGAGCCGCGCCGCCAGGTCGTGCAGACGCGCGGGCGACAGACCGGTCCCCCACAGCGCATCGCACGCGACCAGGGCCGCGGCGGCGTCGGCCGATCCGCCCCCCATGCCGCCAGCGACCGGAACGCTCTTGCGCACCTCGAGCGCCACCCCGCCGGTGTGCTCGGTGGCCGTGGCGAGCAGCTTCGCCGCGCGCATCGCCAGGTTGCGGTCGTCGAGCGGCACGGAGCCGTCGTCCTCGACCCCGGACACCGTGATCGAGAAGTCGTCCGCCCGTCGCGCGATCACGTCTTCGTACAGCGACACCGCCTGGAACACCGTCGCGAGGGCGTGGTAGCCGTCGTCGTGGCGGCCACCGACCCCCAGATAGACGTTGATCTTCCCCGGCGCGCGCACGTGCACGGATCCGGCGGCCGAGGCGAGGCTCATGACCGGGTCACAGATCCGAGGAGGTCGCCCAGAGGTTCACGTCGATCCCCCCGGACAGCTCGTCGATGCGGGCGAGCTCCTCCGCGGTGAACTCGGGCCCGTCGAGCGCGGCGAGGTTCTCGTCGAGCTGCTCGGGCCGGGACGCCCCGATCAGGGCCGAGGCGACCACCGGGGTGCGCAGCGTCCACTGCAGCGCCAGCTGGGCGAGCGACTGTCCGCGGCCCTTCGCCACGTCGTTCAGCGCCCGCAGCGTCTGCACGGCCTCGTCGGTGAGCTTGCCCTTCGGGAGCGAGCCGCGCTGCTGCGCCCGGTCGGCGGTGCCGTCGCCCAGGTACTTGTCGGTGAGCAGTCCCTGCGCGAGCGGCGTGAACGCGATGGCCCCGAGACCCGACTCCTCGAGCGTCGTCGTGAGGCCGTCCTCGATCCACCGGTTCAGGATGGAGTACGCGGGCTGGTGGATGACCAGCGGGGTGCCGAGATCCTTCGCCACGGCGACCGCCTCGGCCGTGCGCTCGGCGCTGTACGACGAGATGCCCACGTAGAGGGCCTTGCCCTGCCGCACGAGCGTGTCGAGCGCGCCCACGGTCTCCTCGATCGGGGTGACCGGATCGACGCGGTGCGAGTAGAAGATGTCGACGTAGTCCAGGCCCATGCGCGTGAGCGACTGCTCGGCGCTGGCGAGGATGTACTTGCGGCTCGCGTAGTCGCCGTACGGGCCCGGCCACATGTCCCAGCCGGCCTTCGACGAGATGATGAGCTCGTCGCGGTAGGGCCGGAAGTCCTCCGCGAAGATGCGACCGAAGTTCTTCTCGGCGGAGCCGTAGGGCGGGCCGTAGTTGTTCGCGAGATCGAAGTGCGTGATACCGCCGTCGAACGCGTGACGCAGCAGCGCGCGCTGGTTGTCGAGCGGGATGTTGTCGCCGAAGTTCCACCACAGCCCGAGCGAGATCGGCGGCAGGTAGAGGCCGGACGACCCGACCTGACGGTAGGCGAACCGTCCGTAGCGGCCCTCGTCGGCGGCGTACGGGCGGTGGAGCTCGGGGACATCGGGACGGAAGCGCGGGGAGTCGGTCACGGTGCCAGATTACCGGGCGGTGTGGGATCCGGGATCGCCGTTGCGTGGCGCTCGATGCGCTGGTAGGCGGGGACGACGGGCGGTGCGGGACCACGGGCAACTCCGGGTTTCGTCGCCTACACTCGTGCCGCTCGGACGCCGCGGGGCAGTGACAACTGGCCGTCCGGGTGATCACGCAGTCCGCCAGGGCATCGTCCCGATGGCGTCGCGGTGTGGTGCGCGGCGATCCGCTGTGCCTGCAGCGCGCGCCGCACACTCCGAAGGAAACAACATGAAGATCCGCCCCGCTCTCGCTCTGTCCACCGCGGCCCTCGCGATCGGCGCTCTCGCCGGCTGCGCACCCGCCGCCACGACCCCCGCCGCGTCTGCGTCGCCCTCGCCCGGCGCCTCCGCGGACGCCGAGTGGTCGTACCGCGGGTCCAACGGCCCCGAGCACTGGGGGAAGTTCGGCGCCGCGTGCGAGAACGTCGACAGCTCCCACGAGTCCCCCATCGCCATCGACACCTCGACGGTGCAGATGGGGACCGCCGCGCAGAAGGTCGTGACGCACTACGCCCCCGCCGCGTTCGACATCGAGAACAACGGCCACACCATCGAGGCGATCCCGGAGGACCCGACGTCCAACTCGATCGAGGTGAACGGCAAGACGTACGAGCTGCAGCAGTTCCACCTGCACGCGAGCAGCGAGCACACGATCGACGGACGCACGGCTCCCGCCGAGCTGCACCTGGTGCACAAGGCCGAGGACGGCTCGATGCTCGTGCTCGGCGTGATGCTGCAGGCTGGGCCGGCCAGCACGGCACTTGACGAGTTCTTCTCGTCGATCACCACCACCGTGAGCGAGAAGGGCACGCCGCTGAGCCACGAGATCGACCCGAGCGCGCTCATCCCGGCGGACGGCATGAGCGTGCAGTACGACGGCTCGCTCACCACGCCGCCGTGCACCGAGGACGTGCGCTGGAACGTCTACCTCACCCCGGTGACGGTGTCGGCGGAGGAGCTCGCCGCGTTCACCGCCGTGTACCCCGACAACCACCGACCTGTGCAGCCCCTGCACGACCGCACGCTCACCGAGATCCCTTCGGGGGTCTGAGCTCCGCGTCCTGCCCGCACCTCCGCCGGGCTCCCGCCGTCGCGGCGGGGGGCCGGCGGGGGGGGGGGCAGGAAGAAC
>NZ_SSDM01000191.1:0-1212 GCF_004794375.1 Microbacterium sp. K35
ACGTCGGCGGCCACCCGGCGCAGATCGGCGACCGCGGCCGCACGGCCCTCGGCGTCGGGCGACGCGAGACCGTAGCGGGGGTCCTCCCCCACGCGGCGCATCACGAACGGCACGGGCGTGACCGCGAGCGGCACCCCGGGCACGTGCGCGAGGAACCAGTCGTCGTCGTGCGGGTGGAAGCCGCCCATCCACGGCACCTCGAGCCCCGCGACCCCGGGAAGGGCGCAGAGCGCCGGCAGCAGCTCGGCCTCCAGCGCCGGATCCCACTGGGCGTGAGCGGGCGAGAGCGGGTAGGCGCTGACGAGCAGCGGTGCGGTCACGCCCGGGCCTCCGCGATGCCGTCGACGAACCACGACGTGAGGGTGGACGGGTGCGTGATCGCGGTGCCCACGCACACGGAGGCGGCACCGGCGCGGAGGGCCGCGGCGGCGTGCTCCGGGCGGTGCACGCGGCCCTCCGCCACGATCGGACCGGTGCAGCGCGCGGCGATCAGCTCGATCAGCTCCAGGTCGGGCCCGACGGTCTTCGGCCGCTCGCCCGTGTACCCGGAGAGCGTGGTGCCGAGCAGGTCCGCCCCCGCCTCCTCCGCGGCGACCGCGTCGTCGAGCGAGCCGCAGTCCGCCATGATCAGCGCGTCGGTGTGGGCGCGGAGCCCGGCGATCGTCTGCGCGAGCGTGAGGCCGTCCGGCCGCGGGCGACGGGTGCCGTCGATCGCGATGATGTCGGCCCCGGCATCCGCCACGGCCCGCGCGTGTGCCAGGGTCGGGGTGATGAAGACGTCGGACTCGCCGTCCTTCCACAGGCCGACGACCGGCACCGGGAGGTCGGCGACCGCGCGGATGTCGTCGATGCCCTGCACCCGGATGCCCGCAGCACCGCCGGCGAGGGCGGCCGCGGCGACCTGCGCCATGGTGCGCGGGTCGCGCATGGCCTCGCCGGGGTAGGCCTGGCACGAGACGATCAGGCCGCCGCGCAGCCGGTCGATGGTGTCGGTGAATCTCATGAGTTCCTCCAGGCCGATGCGGCGGCTCCCCGCAGCGGTGCGTCATCGCCGAGCGCACCCGGCAGGATCGGGGTGGACTGCAGCGCGTCGATGGCCTCGGCGCGGTACGCGGCGCGCATCGGACCCCACCACGCCTCGCCGATGTTCGGCACGCCCCCGGTGACGACGAAGCGCTCCGGGTCGAGGATCGTGGCGGCACCCGCGAGCGC
>NZ_SSDM01000192.1:0-8896 GCF_004794375.1 Microbacterium sp. K35
TCGATCGTGGTGGAGCGCGACGCCCTCGCACCGGTGCTCGTCCGCGCCGTGCAGATCGACGACTGAGCCGAGCGTGTTCCCCCGGCCGCCGGGGGTTCCGCCCGTCGGGGGTGCGCCCTAGGGTCGGATCATGGCCTCCGAACGCGTGACCCTAACCGTCTCCGACCCCGACGGGGAGCGCGAGGTCTCCCTCTCCAGCCCGAACCGGGTGGTGTGGCCCGACCTCGGCATCACCAAGGCCGAGCTGGCGGAGTACGTGCAGCAGGTCGCGCAGCCGTTCCTGTCGGCCAACGGCCATCGCCCCGTGTCGCTCGAACGGTTCCGCGACGGCGTCGGCGCGAGCGGGGAGCCGAGGGCGGAGGGCTTCTTCTCGAAGAACCCGCCCAAGGGCACCCCCGACTTCGTCGATGCCGTGACCGTGACGTACAACAGCGGCCGCCGACACCCGCAGATCGTGCTCACCCGGCCCAGCGCGATCGTGTGGGCGGTGCAGATGAACACGATCGTGTTCCACCCGTGGGCGTCGCTGGCGGAGAACTCCGACAACCCGGTGGAGCTGCGCATCGACCTCGACCCCCAGCCCGGCACCGGCTTCGCCGAGGCCGTGCCCGCGGCCCACGCGCTGCGGGAGGTGCTGCGCGAGGCCGGTCTGGAGGCGTTCGCGAAGACGAGCGGCAACCGCGGCCTGCACGTGTTCGCGCCGATCGAGCCGACGCACGAGTTCCTCGACGTGCGGCACGCGGTGATCGCGGCAGGGCGCGAGCTGGAACGACGCATGCCCGACCGGGTCACGACGAACTGGTGGAAGGAGGAGCGCGGCGAGCGGCTGTTCGTGGACTTCAACCAGGCCAACCGCGACCGCACCATGGCCGGCGCCTACAGCCCCCGTGCGCTCCCGGGAGCGACCGTCTCGACGCCGGTGCACTGGGACGAGCTCGACGACGTCGATCCGCGCTCGTTCACGGTGCGCAGCATCCCGCAGCGACTCGACGACATCGGCGACCCGTGGGCCGACATGCAGGCGACGCCGGGACGCATCGACACCCTCCTGGAATGGTGGGAGCGAGACCTGGCGGCGGGGCTGGGCGAGCTGCCGTTCCCGCCCGAGTTCCCCAAGATGCCCGGCGAGCCGCCGCGCGTGCAGCCCAGCAAGAAGAACGCCGCGAACTGGGACGAGAACGGCAACCCCGTCGAGGACTGACCCGGCTCAGCTGAGCACGTCGGCGAGGTCGTAACCCGCGACCGTGTCGAGCTGGTCGTACGTGCAGGAGCGCGCGTCGCGGTCGGGTCGCCACCGCTCGAACTGCACCGTGTGGCGGAAGCGCGCACCCTCCAGCTGGTCGTACCGCACCTCCAGCACGCGCTCGGGGCGGAGGCGCACGAACGACACGTCCTTCGACCCGCTGAACCGCGAACGCTCACCCTCGCCCGTCACGGCCGCTCCGGAGGCGTCTCGCTCCACGAGCGGCGCGAGCTCCTCCACCAGCTGCTGGCGCCGCGCGTCGCTCCAGGCCGCGACACCGCCGACCTGGCGCAGTGTCCCGTCGGCGTCGTACAGCCCGACCAGCAGCGAGCCCACCCCGGAGCCGGACTTGTGGATGCGGTAGCCGAGCGCGACCACGTCGGCGGTGCGGGCATGCTTGATCTTGAGCAGGGTGCGCTTGCCCGGCGCGTAGGGCTGGTCGAGCGGCTTCGCCACGACGCCGTCGAGCCCGGCACCCTCGAACTCCTCGAGCCAGCGGACGGCGGCGTCGCGGTCGCGCGTGGTGCGGGTGAGGTGCAGGGGATGCTCGACCGCCTCCATCACGCTCTCCAGCCGGGCGCGCCTCGTCTCGAAGCTCTGCGTCTGCAGGTCGTCCTCGCCGTACGCGAGCAGGTCGAAGGCCACGAACATGGCAGGGGTCTCCGCGGCGAGCTTCGCGATGCGCGAGGCGGCAGGGTGGATGCGCTGGCTGAGGGCTTCCCAGTCCAGCCGCTGCGCTCCCTGCGGCCCGGTCGCCACCACGATCTCCCCGTCGAGCAGGCACGGGCCGGGGAGCAGCTCCGGGATCGCGTCGACGAGCTCGGGGAAGTAGCGCGTGAGGGGCTTCGCGCCGCGGGATCCGATCTCGACGGTCTCGCCGTCCCAGGCGATCAGCCCGCGGAAGCCGTCCCACTTCGGCTCGAAGAGCAGTCCGCCGGGATGCTTCACGGGGTCGGGCACCGTGGCGGTCGCCTTGGCGAGCATGGGGGCGGGGATCTCGTAGCGCATGCACCCATCCTGGACCGCGGGCGTCGCGGGGAGGAAGGGGTTGCGGTCAGCCGAACAGGTCGCCCAGCTCCGCCGGCGTGCCCGCGTCGCGCAGCACGGTGTGCGCCGCGTGCCAGCCGGCCATGCCGTTGACCGCGGGGCCGGGCGGGGTCGAGGCCGAGGCGAGGTACACGCCGGGCATCGGGGTGCGCCAGGGTGCGGGGGAGAGCACGGGACGCCGCAGCGCCTGCCGCATGTCGAACACGCCCCCGGAGATGTCGCCGCCGATCTCGGCCGGGTTGAGGGCCTCGCGGGAGGACGCCGGCACCGCGTGGTGGGCGAGGATGCGGTCGCGGAACCCCGGAGCGAACCGCTCGACCTGTGCCGTGATGAGCTCGGTGGGGTCGAGGTCGCTGCCGCCGGGGACGTGGATGTAGGCCCACAGCACGGCCTTGCCCTCCGGAGCCCGCGTCGGGTCGAACACCGAGGGCTGCACCGCGAGCACGTAGGGCCGGTCGCTCACGCGCCCGATCGCCACCGCGTTCTCGCTGTTCCACACCTCGTCGCGGTCTCCGGCCACGTGCACGGTCGGGGCGTTCCGCACGTGCGGGTTGGCCCACGGCACGGGGCCGTCCAGGGCGAAGTCGACCTTGGCGGCGGCCGCACCGTAGCGGTAGGTACGCACGGCCCTGGCATAGCGGGCGGGGATGTCGGGGTGCGTGAGGGCGAGCCGCGGCGAGGTGTTCAGCAGCAGCACGTCGCCGCGCGCGGGGTCGCCCCCGTCGAGGCTGGCGAGGTCGCCGACGTGCACCCCGGTCTCGACGGTGCCGCCGTGCGCCTCGAGATCGGCGATCAGGGCGTCCGCGATGGTCTGGGATCCCCCGCGCGGGTACGGCCACCCTCCGGCGTGCGCGAGCGCGGCCAGCAGCAGCCCCGCCGCCGCGCCCGCGAGCGTCGGCTGCGGCGAGTTCGCGTGCGCCACGACCCCCGCCATCAGGGCGGCGGCCTCGTCGGTGCGGAAGGCGGCGCGGGCGAGGGGAGTGCCCTGATCCAGCATCCGCACCGCGTAGCGCGCCGCGGTGACGGGGTCGCGCGGGATGCGCAGGAGCTGGTTGCCGGTGAAGTCGGTCACGCCGTCGATGTGCGTGGTGAGCGGCCGCAGTCGTCGCAGCCAGGCGTCGCGGTCGGGCCCGAGGTCGGCCGCGGTGCGTTCGAGGTCGCGCCACGCGATGGCCGCTCGCCCGTCGTCGAGCGGGTGGGCGAAGGAGATGTCGGGCCGGATCCACGTGACGCGCTCGTCGAGGCCGAAGGCCCGGAAGAACGGCGAGGCGAGGGCGGCGGGGTGCACGGCGGAGCACACATCGTGCCGGAACCCCGGGAGCGTGGTCCCCTCGGTCGTGCGCAGGCCACCGCCCGCGGTGTCCGCCGCTTCGAGCACGCGTACCCGGTATCCGGCTCTGGCCAGCGCGACGCCCGCCGAGAGGCCGTTCGGTCCGGAGCCGATGATCGTCGCGAGGGGCATGGCGCCAGTCTCGCACGCGGCAGACGGTCGGCCGAGGGGGTTGCGCCATGCGATCCTGGAAGGGATGAATGAAGTCCAGGGCCCGACCCCCGCCGGCACCTCCCGTCCGTACCGCTCGCTGCCGGAGGCGCTCCGCGCCCACCGCATCGATCCGGTGAACCACGCCTTCATCGGCGAGATCGTGGACCAGATCGGGGTGACCTCCCTGATCGACCGCGGTCGCTACATCGAGGCCATCCGCCGGGGCGACGGCGCGGCGCTGCACATCGGCCGCACCTACACCAACGGATTCACGGAGGACGAGGTGGTCACGGTGGGCTCGACCCGCCTGCGCCTGCAGCCGAGCGAGGGGCGCGCACCGTACTTCTACGTCACGCACCCGAGCGAGTTCGCGCCGCCGACCGCCGTGCGGGCCAAGCGCTCCTCCGCGCCGCGCACTCCCGCGGCCCCGCGCACGCCCGCGGCGCCCAAGCCCGTCGAGCGCGACTACGGCGTGTGCGACGTGTGCTTCATGGTGAAGACGCCCGCGGGCGGCTGCGGCTGCGACTGACCCGCGACCGTGTGATGCAGGCGCCCAGCGTCAGGCGAAGGCACTCATCCCCGTGATGTCGCGGCCGAGCAGCAGCGCCTGCACCGACTCCGTGCCCTCGTAGGTGTGGATGGCCTCGATGTCGGCGAGGTGCTGCATCACGCCGTTCTCCAGCAGGATGCCGTTGCCGCCGAGCAGGTCGCGGGCGGTCGCGGCGATGCGGCGGGCGGCGCGGGTGTTGTGGAACTTCGCAAGCGAGGCCTGGGTCGGCCGCAGCTGCCCCGCCTGCTCCAGGTCGGCCATCCGGCGGCAGTACAGCTGCATCGCCGTGAGGTCCTCCAGCATGTGCGTCAGCCGCTCCTGCACCATCTGGAACTTGGCGAGCGGCTTGCCGAACTGCACGCGCTCCTTCGCGTAGGCCAGCGCGGCCTCGTAGCAGGCGGTCGCGTGGCCGAGGGCCGACCACGCGACACCCGAGCGCGTGGCGTACAGCACGGTCGACGCATCCTTGAAGCTCGTCGTCCCCGGGAGCACGGCGTCGAGGGGCACGCGCACGTTGTCGAGGCGGATGTGGGCCTGGTGGATCGCGCGCAGCGAAGCCTTGCCGCGGATCACGGTGCCGGTGTAGCCCGGGGTGTCCTGCTCGACGAGGAAGCAGCGCACGGCGCCGTGCTCCGCGGCCGACTCGTCGTCGACCCTGGCCCAGACGAACGTGATGCCGCCCGAGGCGCCGTTGCCGATCCACTTCTTGGTGCCGCGGAGCACCCAGGAGTCGCCGTCGCGGCGCGCGGTGGTCTCCAGGGAGACGGAGTCGGACCCGTGGTCGGGCTCGGTCAGTGCGAACGAGCCGAGCACGGAGCCGTCCGCCAGCGCGGTGAGCCACCGTTCCTGCTGGGCGGGGGAGCCGAACAGCGCGAGGGTTCGAAGGGCCAGGCCGCCCTGCACCGCGAGGATCGTGCCGAGGGAGCCGTCGCCGCGGGAGATCTCCATGTTGACCAGCCCGGCGGCGAGGGGGGAGAGGCGCGTGAGCGACGGGTGGTCGATGCCGTCGACCACGAGGTCCAGCTCGCCCATGCGGCGGGCGGCGTCGAGGGGGTACTCGGCGCGGTCCCAGGCCTCGGCCATCTGCGGGGCGACCTCGTCGACGTACGCCTTGGCGCGGTCCCAGGCCTCGCGGTCGGCCGCGGGGATGTCGGTGAACACGGCGTAGTAGTCGCTGTCCTGCCGGCCGGTGACGTCGTACGACGAGACGCGCTCGCCGGGGAACGGGGAGGCTTCGATGCTCATGGGTGCTCCTTCGTGGACCTGAGTATCGTACTCCTCGATACTGGGTCCCACGAGCCCCGAGCCCGCCGCGGTATCAGTCGAGCCGGGAGCGCAGCCGCCGCGTGACCTCGGCGACCGGCATCGCCCGCGGGAACACCGCCACCACCACGTCGTCCGGGGCATCCGCGGCGGACCCGTCCGCGACGCCGTAGCGCCGCCGCACATCCGCGAGCGCCGACTGCAGGGTCGACAGCGGCACCTTCCTGCGGCCACGCAGCAGCTGTCGCAGCACGTGATTGTGCACCGCGGTGACGAGCGCCGCGAACCCGACCGCGTCGAGCGGATCGACGCCGGGGAGGGCGCCGCGCAGGTACTCGTCGAACAGTCGCTCGTAGCGGAACACCGTGATGATCTCCCGCTCGCGCAGCACCGGCACCTGGCGCACGATCTGGTAGCGGCGACGTGCCATCTCCGGGTCGCTGGAGAAGTGCGCGAACACCGATTCCGACGCCGCGCATACCGCCGCCCACGGGTCGTCGTGCCCCTCGGCGAGGAACTCCCTGAGCTGATCCAGCAGGACCTCGTGGTCGGCGAAGACCACATCCTCCTTGCCGCCGAACTGTCGGAAGAAGGTCGAGCGGGACACCCCCGCGGCCTTCGCGATCTGCTCGACGGAGGTCTGGTCGAAGCCCTGGGTCCGGAAGAGCTCGAGGGCGGCGGCGACGACGGCGTCGCGCGATTCGGGGAAGTCTCGCATGACGAAATCCTAGGTCCTCGTCGACCGGCCGCCGCGGTCATCGCCGCCCGCCCCGCGCTCCGGAGCGGTCAGGCCGAGGTAGTAGGCTGGGGGACTGGTCGATGTCTCGACATCGAGAGAATCACCAGACCAACAGCAGCCCAGTGAAGGAACCACAGTGGATCTGTACGAGTACCAGGCACGAGACGTTTTCGAGAAGTACGGAGTGCCGGTCCTCGCCGGCATCGTCGCCGACACCCCCGAGGAGGTGAAGGCGGCCGCCGAGAAGATCGGCGGTGTGGTGGTCGTCAAGGCCCAGGTCAAGACCGGTGGCCGCGGCAAGGCCGGCGGTGTCAAGGTCGCCAAGACCCCCGATGAGGCGTACGAGGCCGCCAAGGCGATCCTCGGCCTCGACATCAAGGGCCACGTCGTCAAGCGCGTCATGGTCGCGCAGGGCGCTCGCATCGCCGAGGAGTTCTACTTCTCCGTGCTGCTGGACCGCGCGAACCGCTCCTACCTGAGCCTCTGCTCGGTCGAGGGCGGCATGGAGATCGAGGAGCTCGCGGTCGAGCGCCCCGAGGCCCTCGCCCGCGTCGAGGTCAACCCGCTCACGGGCATCGACAAGGACAAGGCGGTCGAGATCGCCCGCGCCGCGAACTTCCCGGAGGACCTTGTCGAGAAGGTCGCCGACGTGTTCGTGAAGCTCTACGACGTCTACAAGGGCGAGGACGCGACGCTGGTCGAGGTCAACCCGCTCGTCCGCACCGAGGAGGGCGACATCATCGCCCTCGACGGCAAGGTCACGCTCGACGACAACGCGTCGGAGATCCGCCACCCCGAGCACGAGGCGCTCGAGGACAAGGACGCCGCCGACCCGCTCGAGGCCAAGGCCAAGCAGAGCGGCCTGAACTACGTCAAGCTCGACGGCGAGGTCGGCATCATCGGCAACGGCGCGGGTCTGGTCATGTCCACGCTCGACGTCGTGGCCTACGCGGGTGAGAACCACAACGGCGTCAAGCCGGCCAACTTCCTCGACATCGGCGGCGGCGCCTCGGCCGAGGTCATGGCGGCGGGCCTCGACGTCATCCTCGGCGACCCGCAGGTCAAGAGCGTGTTCGTCAACGTGTTCGGTGGCATCACGGCGTGCGACGCCGTGGCCAACGGCATCAAGGGGGCACTGGAGACCCTCGGCGACACGGCCTCGAAGCCGCTCGTCGTCCGTCTCGACGGCAACCGCGTCGAGGAGGGCCGCGCGATCCTCGCGGAGTACGCGCACCCGCTCGTGACCCTAGCCGCAACCATGGACGAGGGCGCCGACAAGGCCGCCGAGCTCGCCAACGCCTGAGACTGAAGGACGAGAGAAATGTCGATCTACCTCAACAAGGACTCCAAGGTCATCGTCCAGGGCATCACCGGCGGCGAGGGCACCAAGCACACCGCGCTCATGCTCAAGGCCGGCACCCAGGTCGTCGGTGGCGTGAACGCGCGCAAGGCCGGCACCACGGTCTCGCACACGGACAAGGACGGCAACGCCGTCGAGCTCCCCGTCTTCGGCTCGGTCGCCGAGGCCATGAAGGAGACCGGCGCCGACGTGTCGATCGCCTTCGTCCCCGGCGCCTTCACGAAGGACGCGATGATCGAGGCCATCGACGCCGAGATCCCGCTGCTCGTCGTCATCACCGAGGGCGTCCCCGTGGGCGACTCGGCCGAGGCCTGGGCCTACGCGCAGAGCAAGGGCAACAAGACCCGCATCATCGGCCCGAACTGCCCCGGCATCATCACCCCCGGTGAGGCGCTCGTCGGCATCACGCCCGCGAACATCACCGGCAAGGGCCCGATCGGCCTCGTGTCGAAGTCGGGCACCCTGACCTACCAGATGATGTTCGAGCTGCGCGACCTGGGCTTCTCCACCGCCATCGGCATCGGTGGCGACCCGGTCATCGGCACCACGCACATCGACGCGCTCGCCGCGTTCGAGGCCGACCCCGAGACCAAGGCGATCGTGATGATCGGCGAGATCGGCGGCGACGCCGAGGAGCGCGCGGCGGAGTACATCAAGGCGAACGTCACGAAGCCGGTCGTCGGCTACGTCGCGGGCTTCACGGCTCCCGAGGGCAAGACCATGGGTCACGCCGGTGCGATCGTCTCCGGCTCTGCCGGTACCGCGCAGGCGAAGAAGGAGGCCCTCGAGGCCGCGGGCGTGAAGGTCGGCAAGACGCCGTCCGAGACCGCCGCGCTGATGCGCGAGATCATCGAGGCGCTGTAAGGCGTACACTCGTAGCGAAGGCCCCGGGCTCCACCCCGGGGCCTTCGTCGTGTCCGGGGCATCGTCGTGCCCAGGTCCTCGTCGCGTCCGGTCTCAGTGCGCCGACGTCACGGCGTCGAGCAGGCGGTCGAGTGCGCGGTGTGCCTGCCGTCGCGCCGCGGTGTCGTCGGGGCGGGCGGCGAGCCACAGGGCGAGCTCGTTCATGGCGCCGGACAGCGCGGCGGTGAGGGCGTCGACCTGTGCGGACGGGACCCCGGCCTCGCGCAGTCCCGCACGCAGCTCCTGCTCCGGCCCCTCGGCGTCGAGCCGACGCCACTGCTCCCAGCCGAGCACGGCGGGGGCGACGA
>NZ_SSDM01000193.1:0-3780 GCF_004794375.1 Microbacterium sp. K35
CGGCCTGGCGCCGCGACCACGGGGACGACGCCGAGCGCCCGGCGGCCTTCGAGGGCGCAGACCTCGTCGCCCGCGCGGCCACGGTGGTCGGTGATGTGCGCCTCGGCAGTGCGTCGGCCACGGTGGTCGACGCCCGCACGAAGCGCAGTGTCGCGGTGGGGGAGGCGTCGGACTTCTTCACCGTGGCGCTGCGCGAGCGGATGCCGGTGGAGCGCGTATCGCTCGCCGGACTCGATGCGACGGCGGCTGCCGCACGGGCGGCCGCGGTCACCGCGGACCGGACGGAGGACGTGGTGCTGCTGGTGAATCAGCCGCAGAGCAGTCCGTTCGAGGCGGCCGTGCAGGATGCGGTGCTCGCCGTGCGCCCCGACGCCGTGGTCGTGTACGCGGGGTGGCCCGCAGAGGGTGATGTGCGCGCGGGTCGGGCGGTGCTGGCGCTCGGGGCGTCGCGTGCGTCGGCGGTGTACGTCGCTCGGGTGTTGTCCGGAAGCGCCTGAGACGACACACCGCTCGGTGCACGTTGTTTTGAATGACTCAAAACAACGTGCTACGGTCGGAGGGAACCGGACGGCCAGACCGAGGCTCCCGCGCCGCACTCGACGGTGATCAGGGGAGCACCGCGGGCCGCAGAACCGCACGACCGCACAGGGGCGAGACCCCCGCTCCGGCGTGCGAGCCGCCAGGGGCCGCCGGCCCCTCCGCGCGAGCCTGCCCTCCGGACGAGAGAGGAACACGCATGAAAGAGTCACGACCAGCCGCCCGCCCCGGCATCCGCTTCACCTCGATGCCGCACGCCCTGGGACGCGGCGCCCGCGAGGACATCGTGTGGGAGGCGCTCGAGCGCATCGACGGCAAGCCGACCCCGGACGTCGGCACGATGCAGGCCGCGATGGGCAACGAAGCTGAGATCCGGCTCGTACACGACACGGTGCGCGCGTACCTCGACGCCCGTGGCGTGCGGGACACGGCCGCCTGGGCTGCGCGCATCGGAGCGGCGGAGTGAGGCCGCTGGGCCCGCGCGCCGCCGGCGCAGCGGTGCTGCAGGTGCGCGGCGAGTACGCACTGCCGGTGACGCCGATGGATCTGCACACGACACCTCCGCGACCGAACGACGGCGGGATCGTGGTGCAACTGCGGTCGTCGGGTCTCGGCGGCAGCTCCTACGTGGTGGCTCCCGCCGGTGCTGTGCCGAGCGCGATCGTGCTGGAGTACGGCGACGGCCGGGAGCGGCACTGGCGTCGTGGACGCGGGAGCTCCGCTGATGTGGTGCCGTATGTGCTGGTGGACGACTCGGGCTCGACCGGGTACGTGACGGAGAACAGTTGCCTCAAGCAACAAAAGGCGTAGACTGAGGGCATGGCGAACGCCCAGAGCATCGCCGACATCCACGTCGCCCTCGTGAACGTGGTGTCGGCGTGGAGCGAGAGCGACGTGCAGGCCCAGGTGGCCGAGAGCGTCGGCGTCGCCCTCGACCCCACCGCCATCCGCGCGGTGTACCTGCTCGGGCTGCACGGGGGAGCGCTGGGGTTCGGTGCCCTCGCCGAGCACGCCTCGATGTCGCGCCCGACCACGTCGAAGCTCGTCGCCCGCATGGCCGCGCAGGGCGTGGTCGACCCGATCCGCACCGGCCGCACGGTCGAGGTGCGCCTCGCACCCGCCGGCGAGCAGGCCTACGCGCGCCTGGTCGACGCCGGTCACCGCCTGGTGGCAGACGCCCTCGCCGGCTGGGACGCGGACGAGATCTCCGCGTTCCGGCACCAGCTCACGCGCTTCGTCTTCGCCCTCGCCGGCACGCCGTCGGCACCGTCCATCCAGGAGGAATCATCATGACCCGCACCTACGTCGTCACCGGCTCGGCATCCGGAATCGGAGCCGCCACCACCTCGCTGCTGCGCGCCCAGGGGCACACCGTCATCGGTGTGGACCTCGCCGGCGCCGAAGTGGCGGGCGACCTCTCCGCGCACGACGGCCGCATCGCCGCCGCGGAAGCCGCGATCGAAGCCGCAGACGGCAGCATCGACGCCGTGATCGCGTGCGCCGGCATCGCCGCCCCCATCGCGAAGACCATGGCGATCAACTTCTTCGGCGTGACCGAGTTCCTGGAGGCCCTGCGCCCCACGCTCAGCCTGGCCGATACTCCGCGTGCGGCCGTGGTGTCGTCGATGGCGTCGCTGCAGCCGGTGTCCGCCGAGCTCGTCGACGCCGCCCTGGCCGGTGACGAGGCCCGCGCGCTGGAGATCGGCGACCGGCTCGCCGCGACCCCCGAGGGCGGGTTCCTCAACTACTCGTCGAGCAAGCGCGCGGTGTCGCGGTGGGTGCGCCGCGAGTCGGTGACGCCCGCGTGGGCCGGAGCCGGCATCCCCCTCAACGCCGTCGCCCCCGGCACCGTGATCACCGCCATGACCGCCGGTCTGCTCGGGTCGCCCGAGGGCCTGGCACAGGTGGACGCCGCCGTGCCGATGCCGCTCAACTACCACCAGCCGGCGTCGTCCATCGCAGAACTGCTGGTGTGGCTGACCAGCCCGGCGAACACGCACATGGCCGGTCAGACCATCTACTGCGACGGCGGGGCCGACGCGGTGCTGCGCGGCGACGACATCTGGTCGTGGAACGACGCCCCGCAGAGCTGACGCGACACCGCCGGCGGGAGCCGCGGCCTGACCTAGACTGACCGCATGGGGGAGTTGTGGCGCCGGATGTCGCCGCGCTCCTGGGGTCGTCTGTTCTTCGGAGCGCAGGCCCTCGCCGGCGCCGCGTGGTGGATCGCGGTGTTCGTGTCGCCCGGCATCCGCACCGCGACCCTCGGCTCTCTCGACGCTTCGCTCGTCGCGCTGCTCGACATCCCGCTGTTCGTGCTCGGGTCGGCCCTCGCTGCGGCGGGACTGCGCGCCGCGGTGTGGTCGACCACCGGCTGGACGACCCTGGTCGCGGCCGGCATGGCGCTGTACGCCACCATCACGGGCGCGGCCGGATGGGGCGCGCTGCTCATGGCGGCCGCGGCGCTGGGGTCGATCGGCGCCGCCGTGCTCGTGCTCACCGGCCGGGTTCCGTCCGAGTGGCTGCTGCGGGGGCCGTTCCGGTTCCGGCTCGCGGCGACCGCCCGGCCCGTGGCGCATCTGTCCCGCACGGCCGTGCAGATCCTCGTGTTCTCCGCCGTGTTCCTGGTGGCACTGCCCGCCGTGATCGTCGTCGCCGAGCATCGGTGGGGGCTGCACGTGCCGTTCCCCGTGGCCGTGCGCATCGCCGGTGCGGTGCTGTTCGCGCTCGCGTTCGCGCTGTCGATGTGGTCGGCGGCGTCCATGTCGGTGCAGGGCGAGGGCACCCCCCTGCCCTCGGCGATGCCCCGGCGGCTGGTGGTCGCGGGGCCCTACCGGTTCGTGCGCAACCCGATGGCGGTCGGCGGCATCGCGCAGGGCGTGGCGGTCGGCCTGATGGCGGGCTCGTGGCTCGTGGTGCTGTACGCCCTGTGCGGGTCGCTGGTGTGGAACGCGCTCGTGCGACCACTGGAGGAAGCCGACCTGGAGGCGCGGTTCGGTGCCGACTTCCGCGCCTACCGCGACCGCGTGGCCTGCTGGATCCCGCGGCGTCCGCGCATCACCGTCTGACCGATCCCGCGGGGGAACCTCCCGCCCGGGAGCCGTGCAGCAACCCGTACGCGCCGAGCACCGGCGAGCGCACTGTGCGGTCGGGGTCGAGCGGCCACGCCTGCTCCGGCACCGCGAGCAGCAGCACCCACCCCGTCCGCTCGGCGGCCGCACCCCACCCGCCCGGCACGGCCCC
>NZ_SSDM01000194.1:0-525 GCF_004794375.1 Microbacterium sp. K35
GGCCACCTCGGCGAGCGGAGCACCGGGGTTGGCCGCGATCACGGCCCCGAGCACGCCGGCCAGCACATCGCCCATGCCCGCGGTCGCGAGCCACCCGGTGCCCGCGTCCACGGCGATCACCGGGCCGTCGGGTCCCGCGATCAGCGTGCGGGCCCCCTTGCGCAGCACGACGCCGTGCAGCTCCGCGGCCATCCGTCGTACCTCGGCCGCCGTGTCCTGATCCGCGTCGACCAGACCGAGGCGCTCCCGAAGCCGGGCGAACTCCCCCGCGTGCGGGGTCACCACGAACGGCGCGGTCGCGCCGGTCGCCAGGTCGAGTGCGCCGGCGTCGATCACGACCGGGGCCGTGCCCGACACGATCTCGCGCAGCGCCCGCGCCTCGGCGTCCGTCCGCTCCTCGGGGTCGGTGCCGGAGCCGATGACCCACGCACCGACCCGGGTGCGCCCGGTGTCGGGCCCGCCCACGGTCTCCGGGCGGCGGGCGAGCACGGCGTCGATCACGCGCTGCTCTCCCGCATACCGCAC
>NZ_SSDM01000195.1:0-447 GCF_004794375.1 Microbacterium sp. K35
CGACGCGGTGCTGTCGGCGAGGAATGTGTCGATCGAGTATGAGGTGGATCCGCCGGTCAGGGCGGTGCGGGATGTGTCGCTGACGCTGCATCGTGGCGAGATCCTGGGGTTGGCGGGGGAGTCGGGGTGTGGGAAGACGACGCTCGCGTATGGGATGAATCGGCTCCTGAAGGCTCCGGCGTTGATGACCCAGGGCGAGATCGTGTTCCATGACCGGGATGGTCATGACATCGATGTGGTGGGCCTGGATGGGGAGGGGTTGCGGGCGTTCCGCTGGGACAAGATCTCGATGGTGTTCCAGGGGGCGATGAACTCGCTCAACCCGGTGATCAGTGTGCGGGCGCAGATCTTCGACATCTTCGATACGCACCGGCCCGGGATGAGCAAGTGGGCCAGGCAGGAGCGGGCGGAGGAGCTGCTGACGCTGGTGGGGGTGGATCCGAACCG
>NZ_SSDM01000196.1:0-2069 GCF_004794375.1 Microbacterium sp. K35
CCCGGGCCGTCGAGCCTCGTCGCGCGCCGTGGCGGCTGCTCGCCGTCGCGGCCGCGGTGCTGCTCGTGGTCGCGGTGCTCGTGCTGTGCAGCGGCGGTCCCGCGCACGCCGAGGTGCTGCCCGACGACCAGGGCGAGGGCGTCTCGATCGACATCAACGGCGTCGACGGCAGCCCGTCCGGCTCCATCCTCACGCTGCTCGGCATCACGCTGCTGTCGGTCGCTCCGGCGCTGCTGCTGATGATGTCGTCGTTCACGAAGATCTTCGTGGTGCTGGCGATGACCCGCAACGCGCTGTCGCTGCCGACGATCCCGCCGAACCAGGTGCTGGCGGGCCTGTCGCTGTTCCTGTCGCTGTTCATCATGTGGCCCGTGCTCACCGAGATCAACACGCTCGCGGTGCAGCCCTACATCGACGGCGCCCTCACGTTCACGCAGGCGGTCGACATCGGCCAGGGCCCGCTGCGCGAGTGGATGCTGCACTACACGCGCGAGGAGGACCTCGCGCTCATGACCCGCATGGCCGGTCAGGACAACCCCGACGACGCGGCGAGCGTGCCGATGTACACCCTGATCCCCGCGTTCATGATCTCGGAGCTGCGGGCCGCGTTCATCATCGGCTTCGTGATCTTCGTGCCGTTCCTGGTGATCGACCTGGTCGTGGCGGCCGCGCTGATGTCGATGGGCATGATGATGCTCCCGCCGGTCATGATCTCGCTGCCGTTCAAGATCCTGCTGTTCATCCTCGTGGACGGCTGGGGGCTCATCATCAAGGCCCTCCTGGAGAGCTACGGAGGTGTGGGATGAGCCCGGAGGCCGTGCTCGACATCGGCGCGCAGGGGCTGCTCATCGCGGCCAAGCTCGCCGCGCCCATGCTGGTGACCGCGCTCGTGGTGGGCTTCGCGATCTCGCTGCTGCAGTCCATCACCCAGGTGCAGGAGGTGACGCTGTCGTTCGTGCCGAAGATCGTCGCGGTCGGCATCGCCCTGCTGATCGCGGGCAACTGGATGATCGCGGAGATCATCGCCTTCACGAACGAGATGTTCGCCCGGATCCCGGCGCTGCTGAGCGGGTGAGCGCGTGTACATCCCGATCGACTTCGCGTGGCTGGAGGCCACGATGCTCGCGGCCGTGCGCATCACGGCGTTCATCATGATCGCTCCGCCGTTCTCCTACGGCGCGATCCCGGTGCGCGTGAAGGCCATGCTGTCGATCGGGCTGTCCCTCGCGGTGGGCGCGGCCGTCGCCCCCGGCTACGAGCCGCTGGACACCGGCGCGTTCCTCGGCGCGCTCGTGCTCCAGGTGCTCACCGGCGCGCTGCTGGGCTTCCTGGTGATGATGTGCTTCGCGGCGCTGCAGGCCGCCGGCAGCCTGATCGACGTGTTCGGCGGGTTCCAGCTCGCCCAGGCGTTCGACCCGGCGGCGATGGTCAACGGCGCCCAGTTCACCCGCCTGTTCCACCTGACGGCGCTGACGCTGCTGTTCGCCTCCGGCGGCTACCAGCTGATCCTCGCAGGGCTCGCGCGCAGCTTCGACGCGGTGCCCGTCGACGGCATCTTCGCGGTCGCCGGGCCCGTCGAGCTGCTCGTGGACGGGGTGTCGCAGATGGTGCTCGCGGCCGTGCAGATCGCGGGCCCGCTCGTGCTCGTGCTGTTCCTGGCCGACGTGGGCCTCGGCCTGATCACCCGGGTCGCGCCCGCGCTGAACGCCTTCGCGATGGGCTTCCCGGTGAAGATCCTGCTGACGCTGCTGCTCGCCGGCGCCGTGTACGTGGCGTTCCCCGGCATCATCGACGCGCTCGCCTCCCAGGCCTTCCGGCTGATGCAGGGGGTGACGCCGTGAGCGACGCCGACAGCGGGGAGCGCAGCGAGAAGGCGACCGACAAGCACCTGCGCGAAGCCCGGCAGAAGGGTCGCCTCGCCCGGAGCCAGGACCTCACGGCGTGGCTCGGCATCGGCGCCGCGGCCGTCATGATGCCCGCCGCGATCGCTGCGGGCACCGCCGCGGGCACCGAGCAGCTCATCTCGCTCACCTCGCTGATGCGGGCGCCGTCGCCCGAGGCCGCGCTCG
>NZ_SSDM01000017.1:0-9105 GCF_004794375.1 Microbacterium sp. K35
GCCGCTCTATGGGATGAGCGACGAACGACTCCTCGCCGGACACGCCCTCTTCCCGGTGTCCGTCTCGACCGCCGTGCTGCTCGTGGTGGCGGTCGTGTGCGCGGCCGCGACGGGGTCGACCGTCTGGCCACCGGTCCTCGGAGTGCTGCTCCTCGGACTGTTCGGGGTCCTCACGCGGCTGGCAACCGCACTCCAGGGGCCGCTTCCGCCCGCGCTGCTCGCGCCGATGCCGACGCCGATGGGCGACCTCGGTGGCGCCGTGCGCTTCGCCTGGGCACTCCAGGGGGTGCTGCTCGCGGGGCTCGCGGGCGCCGCGACCGCGATGATCGTCGACGTGCCCGGCTTCGCGCTCGGCACCGCGGTCGTCCTGATCGGGCTCTGCGCGCACCGCTGGCGCCACCGGCACTAGGACCACCGGCACTAGGACCACCGGTGCGGGCCGTGCCGAGACCCGCGGTCAGTTCAGGCGCTCGGTCAGGTGCACCGTGACGCTGTCGCCGTCGGTCTTGCCGATGCGCCGGCGGATGGCGGCCGCGACGGGGAGCTTGTGCGTGCCGTCGCCGAGGGCCATGAACGCGCCGCGGAAGGGTTCGCCGTCGACCGTTCCCGCGACCTTCACCAGGCCGCGCGTTCCGAAGACCGTCGCCGAGTCGGGCAGTTGCACGCACGTCCAGGTGTCGCCGTCGCGGACCTTGCCGAGCGTCGCGGTGAAGGTGATGTCGAGCGGAGTGCTGTTCGTCATGGTGGCTCCCGTGCCGTTCAGAGGAAGAGCCCGACGATGGCGCCGGTGAGCACGAGCTTCACGACCCAGTCGAGCAGGTGGACACCGGCCGCGGGCACGGCCGTGTTCTCGTGGATCACGCCGCCCGAGAGCAGGGTGAGGGGAAGCACGGAGAGCGCGAGCCCGAGCAGCGCTCCGGCTGCGGCGCCGTGCCACCCCGCGGTCGCCATGAGCCCGGCGATCAGCCCGGCGGCGAGCAGGCTGCGGACGACGACCGTGAGCATCTGCACGGCAACGGGGAGCCCGGGGCGCGGGGTGCTGGTCCGTGCGATCAGCGTCGAGACCGCGGGGATGGCGTAGAGCGCGGCGCTGGCGAGGAACGAGGCCACCGTGGCGAGGGCGATGCCGAGGACGATCATGAGCGGCTCCTTTAGTACCGATTGGTACGAAACTACGCTCGGCATAGAGAACTGTCAAGTACTAAAGTGGGCGGTATGACCTCGCGCGCCTCCGGCCCCGGCCGCCCGCCCGGACTCACCGGCGACGCCCTCCTCGCCACCGCGCGCGACGTGTTCCTGGAGCACGGGTACGCCGGGGCGTCCATGGAGGAGGTCGCCCGACGGGCCCGCATCTCCAAGGCCTCGCTCTACCGCGACCACTCCTCCAAGACCGAGCTGTACACCGCGGTCGTGCGGCAGTGGGCGGCCGCGGGCCGCGACGCGATGCGCCCGGCGCTCGAACGGCTCGCCGCCGACGACGATGTGCGCCGCGGCCTCACCGAGCTCGCGGAGACCATGCGCGCGGGGATCCTGAGCGAGCCCGTGCTGCGGATGCGACGCCTCGTGATCGCCGAGGCCCCGGCCCACCCCGAGGTCGCGCGGCTCTACCTCGAGGAGAGCTGGAACCGGAACATCCAGAACCTCGCCGACACGCTCGCGCAGCTCCCCGTCGACCGCGGGCTGCAGATCGATGATGCGCACGCCGCGGCCTCCGAGTTCACGTGGCTCGTGATCGGGCCCGCCCTGAACGCGCAACTGCTGGGGGTCGACGAGACGGGCGGCCCAGTGCCCCGCGCGGTCGACGCGTTCCTCGCCCGCTACGGACGGCCCTGACCCGCGCCTGCATTGTCCTCCGTCGGCGCGGATCTGGAAAGGCCCTCAGTTCGCCCCCGGGTGCGGGGCCACGCTGGCCGGGCTCTCCGCAGCCCCGAGAGCCACGTCACGACACGGACGAAGCGAGGTGATCAGCCCGACCCCGATTCACTGCGACACCCCATCGACGTTTCACATCGCTGAAAGGAAGAGGAAATGAGAGCAGTCGTCTACGAGGGTCCGCGCTCGGTCAACGTCACCGACGTACCGGACGCACGGATCGAACGTCCGACGGACGTACTCGTCCGGATCACCACCACGAACATCTGCGGGTCGGACCTGCACATGTACGAAGGCCGCACGAGCTTCGAGACCGGCCGATGGTTCGGTCACGAGAACCTGGGCCAGGTGATCGAGGTCGGCGACGGAGTCGACAAGGTGAGGGTGGGCGACTACGTCGCGATCCCCTTCAACGTCGCCTGCGGGCACTGCAAGAACTGCGAGCGCGGCTTCACCAACTACTGCCTGACCGCGCAGCCGGTGCCCGAATGGGCGGGTGCCGCGTACGGCTTCGCCGACATGGGTCCGTGGGCGGGCGGGCAGGCCGAACTCCTGCGCGTGCCGTGGGGGGACTTCAACTGCCTGCGACTGGGAGAGGATGCCGAGGAGAAGCAGAACGACTACGTGATGCTCGCCGACATCTTCCCCACCGGCTACCACGCCACCGAGCTCGCGCACGTGAAGCCCGGCGACCAGACGGTCATCTACGGAGCGGGGCCCGTCGGATTCATGGCGGCATACTCGGCGATCATCAAGGGCGCCGGCAAGGTCATGGTCGTCGACCGGCACCCCGACCGCCTGCGGAAGATCGAGGAGATCGGAGCGATCGCGATCGACGACTCGGCGGTGGATCCGGTCGAGGCGGTCACCGAGATGACGATGGGGCTCGGCGCGGACAACGGATGCGAGTGCGTCGGCTATCAGGCCCACGACCCCGGCGGCGCCGAGGATCCCACCCTCACGCTGAACCGGCTCGTGAAGTCGGTGCGGTTCACCGGTGAGATCGGCGTGGTCGGGGTGTTCATCCCGCAGGACCCCGGCGCCTCGGACGAGCTGGCGAAACAGGGCAAGCTCGCCTTCGACTTCGGGGAGTTCTGGTTCCGCGGCCAGAAGCTCGGCAGCGGCCAGTGCCCGGTGAAGAAGTACAACCGGGCGCTGCGCGACCTCATCGCCGGAGAGAAGGCGACGCCGTCACGGATCGTCAGCCACGACCTCTCCCTTGAAGAGGCCCCGGAGGCGTACGAGCACTTCGACAAGCGCGACGACGGCTGGACGAAGGTCGTCCTCCACCCCGACCAGGCACCGGACGCGGCGTGACGGACCGGGACTGAGTCGCAGCAGGAGTCGAACAGGAGGGTGAGGCGATGGCGACGAGCGGCGCACCGGAGCCCCGACCGCAGAAGGGCCGCAGCACGCGCGCGGAACCCGGACGCGCCGTGGCGTTCAGCGACGCGATCATCGCGATCGTCATCACCCTCCTCGTGCTCGACCTCCGACCACCCCGAGCGGAGCCGGGCGAGCTGCTGACCGCGCTGCTCGAGGAGTGGCCGACCTACCTGGCCTATGCGGCGTCATACGCCTACCTCGCCGTCATCTGGCTGAATCACAAGGCCGCCTTCACCCGCATCCGCGAGATGGACCGCGGTCTGCAGTGGGCGAACCTCGGCATCCTCGCAGCCCTGGCCCTGATCCCGTGGCCCACCGCGGTGATCGCCGAGACGGCGCGGACGGGCAACCTCACCGACGAGCGGGTCGCGGTCGCGCTGTATGCCCTCATCGGAGCCCTGCTGTGCTCGGCCTGGCTCGTCTTCTTCTCGCATCTGGCGCGGCATCCCGACCTCACGAACGACGACGTGGAGGACTCGTACTTCGCGCACGAGCGACCGCGCGCGCTCATCGGCGTCGCCCTCTACCTCGCCGCCGGGCTGCTCGGAGTCCTCGTGCATCCGCTGGTCGCGTCCGTGATCTTCCTCGCCATCCCCGTGTTCTACGGCATCACCAGCCACGGGCACGACCGGGCGCCCCGGCCTTTCCCCCGGGGGAAGCAGGACGAGCGTTGACCCCAGGACGGGACGAGGGTGACGGTGGGCTGTGACCCCCGTCCTGGGCCACGCATCATCAGCGCGTGAACAAGAGGACACCGGCCAAGATCGCCGCAGTGACCCCGATCAACGCAGGCCATCCCCACCAACTCCCTCTCGGCGGCCTGCCGGTCCCGGGAGGCATGCCGAGCCGCGCGCGGATCGCGTCTGCCTTGGACTCGAGCTCTTCCGAGCGATCCTGCAGGTGGAGGGGGGACCCCTCCGGCCATCGCATTCGATCGCGCGAGATGCTCTCGAGTTCGACTCTGATCTCCTCCAGCTCCCGCCGAAGCTCAACGGCCTCTTCGGGGTCGATCTCGTCGTGCCGGTCGTGAGTGTTCACCGTGTCATCCATCTCGCATGAGCGATGCCCCGGGAGAAACGTGGGCTCTGACCCCTAGATCCTCGCCAGGATGTCCGCCTTCTTCGCCGCGAACTCCTCCTCCGTCAGCACGCCGGCGTCACGGAGCGCCGCGAGCTGCTGCAGCTGAGCGGTGAGATCCGGCGCAGCGGCCGCCGGCGCGGGAGCGGCGGACATCGGCGCCTGAACGACCACCGGTGCCGAGGCCTTCGCCTCCTGCTCCTGCATTGCGCCGAGGATCACCGAGCGGAACTGCGCCGCCTCGTCCCTGCTCACTCGGAAGGTGATTGTGTTCACCGCGGCACCCGCCGAGGTCTGGACGTCGACGGCGTAGTACTTCAGGCCGTCCTTGCGGCTCGTGACATTGGTGACGTGCTTGAGCAGAACCATGTCGTGCTCGTCCTTGCCGCCCTTCACCCCGGTCGCCAGCAGCGAGACGCCACCGGTGAGCACTCCGGCAGTGATCTTGCCGCCGGAAACCCCGCGCGGGCGCTCCCACTCGAGCCGGTCCGCCCACAGGCGCACCTTCGCGTTCCGGCCGTCAATGTGGCTCTCCAGCTCGATGATCGGCCGCGGCTCTGCGGCTACCGTCATCACAGTTTCAGCCGGGGCCACGGACGCAGCGGGTGACACCCCAGGGACCGCGGCGCGCGCCTTGTCCATGCCCGCCTGGGCCGCCTGCGAGGCGGCATCCTTCACCTTGTCGAACAGGCCCATGTCTTCTCCTTCGTGGGGTCTCTCTCAGCTGAGAGTAGCGGAGGCCATCCGCGTGCTCGCGTTCCGTCTGGGGTCGGGCAGCACCCGATATGCTCGCGATGACCCGGCAGTGCGCTGTCCTCCCGGGATCTGGGAGGAGAGCCCGATGATGACGAACGCTGAGGTGCGCCCTGAAGCTGCCGCCGAGACGGTGAAGTACGAGACCAGGAGCGTTCAGACGGTCCGCGGCACCGAGAAGCTCATGACCGCGAAGTGGGAGAAGGACGGCTGGGAGCTCGTCACCCAGAAGACCGGCAGGATCCGCACCGAGCTCGTCTTCCGCCGCCCCAAGCCGCCGTTTCCGTGGAAGCCGCTCGCGATCATCGGCGGCGCGCTGGTGGTCCTCGGCATCTTCATCGGGATCATGGTCGCGGTCACCGGCGATGACAAAGAGGGCAGCCCGGCACCGGCAGACACTCCCAGCTCCGAAGCCGTCGCGCCGCGAGGCGAGCCGTCGACGGAGCCCGAGGAGCCCACCGTGACGGCTCCCGCCGAGGAGACTCCGCTGACGATCGAGAACAACGCCGACCTCGCGGCGCTGCTCACGGGTCCCCAGGACGGCCCGACCGTTGAGGCCTTCGCCGCGCAGTACGCGGGCCAGCTGATCGAGTTCGACGGCGCGATCGGGGCGATGAATCCGCATGAGGGCTCCACGACCCGCTACGACATCCTCATCGCGAACGGCGACTACAGCGAGACCCATTCGAACGGTGGTCCGAGTTTCCAGTTCCGCGACGTCAACATCACGAACGACCTGCACCTGACCGATGACGCGCCGGACACGATCGGCGTCGGCGACAACCTCCACGTCATCGCTCGCGTCGGCTCGATCGACGGTCAGCTCTTCCTTCTCGAGCCGGTACAGACCAGCGTGCGCTGAGCCGCCATCGCCCGGAATGGCGACCGGCGAACGACAGATCGATCCGCTCAGCACCGGCGCATTACCGGAACCGTCACCCCGGACAGGACGAAGGCCCCGCATCCCAGTCATATCAACGGGAGTCGGGGCCTTCGTGGTGGCGGTGACGGTGGGATTTGAACCCACGGTAGGGGGTTACCCTACACAACTTTTCGAGAGTTGCACCTTCGGCCGCTCGGACACGTCACCGCGGATCAGTTTACGACAGACGGGGCGGCCGCGCGAATCGAGCGGTCACCAGGCCACGGCGACCGCGGCGTGGGTGCGGAGGATGCCCTCGGTCGAGCCTGCGGGGGCGCGACCGATGCCGCACTCGGTGGCGACGCCGAACGCCGGCACGAACGGGGCCGCTGCGGCGATCCGTCGACGGGCGCCCTCCTCGCCGTCCTCCCGGTGCACGAGGCCGAGGTACAGCTCGTCCACGGGCTCGAGCTGTGCGAGCGGGGCGAAGTAGGCCGCGTCGTCGTGGGCGATCGGCACCGGGAGGTGCAGCCACGTGAGCGGTCGGGAGCTCGCGGCGGCCACGGCGTTCGCGTAGCGCACGAGGTTCCCGGCGTCGGACGGCTCGAAGAAGTGCTTCTCCCCCGCGTCGCCGTAGCAGAGGTGCACCCCCACCTCGACGTCGGCGGGCACCGCGTCGACGAGGGCGGCGAGGCGCGACACCAGCCCGTCGAACGGATCGCCCGGCCACCACGCCTCCATGACCGCGCCGTAGCCCGACGCGCGTTCGATGATGCCCATCTCGCTGGCCACGTCCCACTGCACGGCGAGGTCGTGGTGCGGGATCCCGGCGAGGATCTCATCGAGCTGGCGCAGGATGGCCGCGGTGTACACCGGCTCGATCGCCGCGCGGTCGTCGCCGTGGAAGAACGAGGAGATCACGGCGAGCGGCGTGGGCAGCGACACCTGGAACCGGGTGCCCGGCGCCACGGCACCCTCCTCGCGGAGCCGGGTGAACAGGGCGTACGACTCGAGAGCGGCCTCGGCATACCCGAGCGGGGGCAGCTCGATGCGCGCGGGGTCGACGCCCTCGGCGAGGCGGAGCCCCCGCGCGTCGATGCCGGCCGGGAACGGGATGGGCTCGTCGCCGATCCGCTCGATGCCGTCGGCCCGGCCGATCACGTCGGGCTGGAACATGATCCAGTGGAACCGCTTGCCGACCTCGCCGTCGGGGAGGCGGCGCAGGCGGTCGCCCAGCAGCTCCGCCGCCGTGCGCATCGTGGTCTCGGCGTCGTCGTAGTTCACACTGCCCACGAGAAGGGCACCCTGGGGCTGCGTCATCGCCCCAGGATATCGGTGGGGTGCAGCGCGACCGCCCGCGCCTTTTGCCCGGTCGTGGCGCCCGGCACCTCCGCACCAGCCGGTTAGGATTGCCTAAGAACCCGCCGTCTTGGGGTGGCATCGACGGGAAGGACAGCAGCATGGCATTCATCACCTCGGAGGCTCTCGCCGACACCGGCTACGTCGTCCTCGACGACGACACGAGCCCCATCGATCCCGCCGAGTGGCGCGACCTGGAGTACGTCGGCTGGCGCTCGTCCGGCATCACCCGCTTCGCCCCGCTCACCAGCTACGCGGGCGACATCGACTGCAACGGCTTCTGGAACCGCACGCCTCCGCGCACCGACAAGGACGGCGTGTGGATCGACGCGCAGGTCGCGATCGCGCCGACGCTGCAGAGCCGGGCGCTGGAGCCGGGCGCGGGCATCGGCCGGTGCCGCGTGATCGAGCTGCAGCCCAACGACTACGCCGACGCGATCTACAACCTGCACCAGGACGACAACAACCGGCTCAACGAACCGGGCACGGGCTGGGTGGTGCGCGGCTACGTCAACCTCACCGACGACACGGAGTCGATGCTCATCCTCCGTTCCGACCGCTTCGACCCCGCGACCGAGGTGCGTCTGCCCCTGCACGCCGGCTCCCGCATCGTGATCGACACGCAGCGGTTCTGGCACGCCGTGTGGCACCGCGGCACGGCCCCGCGGTACGCCCTCATCACGTCGTGGACCAGCGGCCCCGAGCTCGACGCCTACATCGCCGCGCACCACGGAGACCCGCACCCGCCCACCGTCGAGCTCGACCCGCGCCTGGTCGAGGCCGCGCAGGTGGAGATGCACCGCCGCATCGAGGAGCGCCGCCGCGCGTTCGAGGCGCAGGGCATCGTGATGGAGCCGCCCGTCGACATGAGCGTCTGACCTCGATGTCCCGCCGCGACGCCGGTCGCGCGACGCCTCAGAGCGTGCGACCGCCGTCGAGCCGCACCACCCGGTCCACCGTTCCCGCGGGGGGATCCACGTGCGAGATCAGCAGCACCGTCTGGTCGCCCGCGGCGTCGAGCAGGTCGCGCAGCAGGGCGTCCGAGGCCTCGGGGTCCACACCAGCGGTCGGCTCGTCGAGCACCAGTACCGGGAACCCCCGGAGCAGCGCGCGGGCCAGGGCGATGCGCTGCGCCTGGCCGCCCGACACCAGCGCCCCGCGGTCGCCCACCCTGGCGTCGAGGCCCCCGCGGTCGCGCGCCCACGCCCCGAGCCCCACGCGGTCGAGCGCGTCGAGGAGCTCCGCGTCGGTCGCGGTGTCCCTGGCGAACAGGAGGTTCTGCCGCAGATCCTCATCGAACAGCTGCGGGTGCTGCTCGCACAGGCCGATCGTGCGGCGCAGCGCCGGACCCGACAGTGCCGCGGCGTCGCGCCCGTCGATGCGGTACTCCCCTGTCACGCGGAGGAACCCGACCAGGGCGGCCGCGAGCGAGCTCTTGCCCGCACCGCTCGGACCGGTCACGAGCACGCGCTCCCCGGGCCGGAGGTCGAGGTCGACGCCGCGCAGTGCCGGAACCCCTCCGGGCCAGTGCGCCGCGACCCCGCGGAGCGTGACCCGCGGTGTGCCGTCGAACGCGACATCCTCCCCCGCGTCCGTCCGCAGCTCCGACGGCATGCGCTCCGGCAGCACGTCCACGATGCGCTCGGCGCTCGCCCGCACGCTGCGCCACGAGGCCGCGGCGATCGGCACGGCCCCGAACACCTCGAACACCACCATCGGCACGAGCACCGCGACCGCGAGCCACGGCGCATCGATCGCCCCGGTCGCGAGTCCCGGCGCGGCCGCCGCGAGCGCCC
>NZ_SSDM01000197.1:0-16643 GCF_004794375.1 Microbacterium sp. K35
TGGCGCCCGGCCCGCACGTCGCGCAGCCAGCCGCGCGCCACGAGCCGCTCGACCTCCGTCGTGCGGGTGTGCCCGGCGAACAGCAGCGCGGAGCCCTCCGACTCCTGCCGCAGCAGCGCCGCATCACGCGCGTGCACATAGGGGGCGAGCGGCTCGCCGAGCAGCGGGTCCCCGTCGTCCCACACGACCACCAGGCCCGCCGTCACCGGGGCGTACACGGCCGAGCGGTTGCCCACCACGATGCACGGGGCGTCCTCGAGGGTCCGCAGGAACGCCCGGTAGCGGTCGGGGTTCGCCTGGCGCGAGTCGTGCCGCACCACGGCTTCCGGAGGCACCACGGCCTCGAGCGCCGCGAGCAGACGGTCGAGGTCGCGATGGTCGGGCACCACGAGGATCGTCGAGCGTCCCGCGGCGAGAGTGCGCGCCGCCGCGGCCGCGAGCAGTCGCGCCCAGCCCTGTGCGCCGTCGTCCAGCTGCGGGATGGCCTCGACCGCGGCGCGGCCTCCCTCGTCGAGCACGGCATCGAGACCGTCGTACGCCGCCAGCACACGCTCCGCCTCGGCCGACTGCTCGGCGTCGGGCGCCACGACCGGGGCGTCGGCGCGCCAGGCCTTCTCCACGCGCACCTGTCGCTTCGGGATCACGAGCCGCAGCACATCGGACGCCGAGCCCGCGGCACGGTCGGCGACCCGCCGCGCCAGGCGGTACAGGCGGTCGGGCAGCACCGGGACCGCCGACACCACGGTCTCCACCTCGGACAGGGGTCGTTCCGCGTCGCTCTCGACGTCGACCTCCACCACGTAACCGTCCACCACGCGGCCGGCGGTGCGCAGCGGCACCTTCACCCGCACGCCGGGCTCGACGGGCCCGAGCTCGGCGGGAAGGGCGTAGTCGAACAGCCGGTCGAGCTGCGGCAGCGGCGAGTCGAGGAGCACGCGCGCGATGCGACGGCTCTCGGGCGACATCAGGTCCTCGGCCCCCTCAGAGCCCGGCAGCGCGGCGCAGCTCGTCGGCGCGGTCGGTGCGCTCCCACGTGAAGTCGGGGAGCTCGCGCCCGAAGTGGCCGTACGCCGCGGTCTGCGCGTAGATCGGGCGCAGCAGGTCGAGCTGCTCGATGATCGCCTGCGGGCGCAGGTCGAACACCTCCTCGATCGCGCGCGTGATGACCTCGTCCGACACCCGGCCGGTGCCGAACGTCTCGACGTAGAGCCCCACGGGGCGCGCGACACCGATCGCATAGGCGACCTGCACCTCGAGGCGGTCGGCCAGTCCCGCCGCCACGGCGTTCTTGGCCACCCAGCGTGTGGCGTAGGCGCCGGAACGGTCGACCTTGGACGGGTCCTTGCCGCTGAACGCGCCGCCACCGTGACGCGCGGCACCGCCGTACGTGTCGATGATGATCTTGCGTCCGGTGAGGCCCGCGTCGCCCTTCGGCCCGCCCGTCACGAACGGACCGGCGGGGTTGATGTAATAGGTCACGTCGTCGAGCGCGAGGCCCGTGGTCGCCAGGACCGGGTCAATCACGTGCTCGCGCACCTGCGCCTTGAGCTCGTCCTGCGAGATGTCGGGGTGATGCTGCGTGGAGAGCACGACCGCGTCGATCGTCTTCGGGGTGAAGCCGTCGTACCCGAGCGTGACCTGGGTCTTGCCGTCGGGGCGGAGATACGGCAGCAGGCCGCTGCGGCGCACCTCGGTCAGGCGTTCGGCGATGCGGTGCGCCGTCCACGCGGCCATCGGCATCAGCTGTGGCGTCTCGTTCGTCGCGAAGCCGAACATGATGCCCTGATCGCCGGCGCCGAGGCCGTCGAGCGGATCGACCGACGTGCCGTCACGGTGCTCCTGGGCGTTGTCGACGCCGTGCGCGATGTCGGTGGACTGCTCCCCGACGGAGACGCTCACGCCGCAGGAGTCCCCGTCGAACCCGGTGTCGGACGATGTGTAGCCGATGCCGTTGACCACCTGGCGCACGATCGTCGGGATGTCGACGTAGGCGTCGGTGCGGATCTCTCCGGCGACGTGCACCAGCCCGGTCGTGACGAGCGTCTCGACGGCGACACGGGACCCCGGGTCCTTCGCGAGCAGGCCGTCGAGGATGCTGTCCGAGATCTGGTCGCAGATCTTGTCCGGGTGCCCTTCGGTGACGGACTCGGACGTGAACAGACGCAGCGCGCTCATCGATGCTCCAGAACGGGGACGGACGGGGGGAGGGTGTGGCACCCATTCTGGACCGCGCCACCGACGAAGCGGCGGCGCGGTCGTCGAGTCACTCCGCGTGACGCAGGCGGAGCTTGTCCTCGTTGATCTCGTGCAGCGCGATGGTCAGCGGCTTGTCCTCGACGGACGAGTCCACGAGCGGACCGACGTTGTCGAACAGGTTGCCCTCGTGGAGGTCGGAGTAGTAGTCGTTGATCTGGCGTGCGCGCTTGGCCGCGTAGATCACGAGCTCGTACTTGGAGTCGACGCGCTCCAGCAGGTTGTCGATGGGGGGATCGATGATGCCGTTGTTGCGTCCGGCCATGGGGGGGACCTCCTGATCAGGCGACGGGGTTCGTCGCGAAGACGGTGCTGCGGGCGCGCGAGGAAAGCGTCAGCGCGCAGAGCTTGTAGACAAGTCTACGACCTCGCGAGCGGCGGTGGCGACGTCCTCGTTCACGACGAGGTGGTCGAACTCGTTCTGCGCGGCCAGCTCGACCTTCGCGGTGCGCAGTCGCCGCGCCCGCTCCTCCGCGTCCTCCGTCCCGCGGCCGACCAGCCGGTGCACCAGCTCGTCCCAGCTCGGAGGAAGCAGGAAGATGAGCGTCGCCGAGGGCTCCGCGGCGCGCACCTGCCGTGCGCCCTGCAGGTCGATCTCGAGCAGCACCGTCTTGCCCTCGGCCAGCGCCGCATCGATCGGAGCGCGCGGGGTGCCGTAGCGCGAGCGGTTGTGCACCACGGCGTACTCCAGCAGCTCGCCGTCGGCGATCAGGCGGTCGAACTCGGCGTCGTCGACGAAGTAGTAGTGCACGCCGTCGATCTCGCCGGGACGCGGCGCCCTAGTCGTCGCCGACACCGACAGGTGGATCTCGGGGTTGTTCTCCCGGATGTGCGCCGCGACGGTGCCCTTGCCCACCGCGGTCGGCCCGGCCAGCACCAGCAGGCGACTGCGGGCCTCGCGCGGCGTGGCCGGCGGGAACCGGCCGTCGAGCCACTCCTCCAGGACACGTCGTTGACGCGCTCCCAGGCCGCCGAGCCGCTTCACCGGGGAGATACGCAGCTCCTCCAGCACGCGGTCGCGCTTGCCGGCACCGATGGCCGGGAGCGCCAGGAGGAAGTCGGTGATGCGCAGCGAGCCCTCGACGGAGTCCGGGTCGGCGGTCGCGCGTCGCAGCACGGCCTGCGGCGTCACCACACGCATCGTCAGGTCGCGCTTGAGCGAGGCGCGGGCCCGGCGGCGCTCGACCGCACGGCGGGCGGCGGCGGCCCTGTCGACCTCGGGAACGGTGCGGTTGGTGTCAGGCACGGGTCACCTCGCGGTACTGGGCGGCACGTCGGGCGATGGTCTCGGCCAGGTCGTCGGGACCCGCGGAGAGGATGCTGCGGCTCTCGCTCGCGAGCACGGTGGGCGACAGCGAGCCGAAGCGCCGCCCGAGGTCCGCCGGCTCGGCCCCCTGCGCACCGAAGCCGGGCGCGAGGATCGGCACCGCCGGGCTGATCGCGTCGATCCCGGTCGCGGCCAGGTCGAGAGTGGCGCCGATCACGAAACCGAAGCTGCCCCACTCCCCCGCCGGGGTGCTCGTCGCGTTGCGCGCCGAGACCTCGGCGACGACCGCCGCCGACACGGTCTCGCCCGACGCGGTCCGCGCGCGCTGCAGGTCGGCGGCCTCGGGGTTGCTCGTCGCCGCGAGGACGAACAGGCCCTTGCCGTGCTCGTCTGCCAGCGCGAACGCGCCGCCGAGAGCGCCAACGCCGAGGTAAGGGCTCACGGTGAGCGCGTCGGCCTCCAGTGGCGATCCCGGAGCGAGCCACGCCTGCGCATAGTCGTCCATCGTCGACCCGATGTCTCCGCGCTTGGCGTCGGCGATCACGAGCAGCTCCGCCGCCCGCGCCGCGGAGATCACGTCCTCCAGTGCGGCGATCCCGGCGGATCCGTAGCGCTCGAAGAACGACACCTGCGGCTTCACGACGCCGACGTGATCCTGCGCGGCGGCGACGGTACGCAGCCCGAACTCCCGCAGCCCGGCGGCGTCGGCGGAGAGCCCCCACGCCGCGAGCAGGGCGGCGTGGGGGTCGATGCCGACGCAGAGCGGTCCGTGCGCGTCCAGCGCCGCGCGGACCCGCTCTCCGAAGCGTGCGGTCATACCGCGGCCGCCCGGTCGCGCGCGTACTCCTGCAGGCTCTTCACCTGGAAGCCCTCGTCGGCCGCGTCCATGCCGCTCACCGCGGCACCCAGCACCGCGATGGTGGTGAACAGCGCCTTGTCGGCGGCGACGGCGGCCGCGCGGATCTCGTAGCCGTCCGCGCGCGCCGCCCCACCGGACGGCGTGTTCACGACGATGTCGATCTCCCCGTCGTTGATCAGGTCGACGATGTTGCGCGCTCCGGACTCCTGCGTCTCGCTGTACTTCTCGACCACGGTCACCGCGATGCCGTTGCGCGACAGGATCTCCGCCGTGCCCTCGGTCGCCACGATCGTGAAGCCGAGCTGCTGCAGCCGGTGGGCCGGGAGGATCACCGCGCGCTTGTCGGAGTCGGCGACCGAGATGAAGACGGTGCCGGAGGTCGGCATCCCGCCGTACGCCGCGGCCTGGCTCTTCGCGAACGCGGTCGGGAAGTCGCGATCGATGCCCATGACCTCACCGGTCGAGCGCATCTCCGGGCCCAGGACCGAGTCGACCGTCTTGCCGTCGGCCGTGCGGAACCGTTTGAACGGCAGCACGGCCTCCTTGACCGAGACCGGGGCGTCCAGCGGCACCCGGGAGCCGTCCTGCTCCGGCAGCATGCCCTCGGCCCGCAGCTCGGCGATGGTGGAGCCGGCCATGATGCGGCTCGCGGCCTTCGCCATCGGGATGCCGAGCGCCTTCGACACGAACGGAACGGTGCGGCTCGCGCGCGGGTTGGCCTCGATCACGTAGAGCACGCCGGCGCTGATCGCGAACTGCACGTTCAGCAGGCCCCGGACGCCGACGCCCTCGGCGATCTTGAGCGTGGCCTCGCGCACCCGGTCGACGTCGCTGCGGCCGAGCGAGACCGGCGGCAGCGTGCAGCTGGAGTCACCGGAGTGGATGCCGGCCTCCTCCAGGTGCTCCATGACCCCGCCGATGAACAGGTCAGTGCCGTCGTAGAGCGCATCCACGTCGAGCTCGATCGCGTCGTCGAGGAAGCGGTCGACCAGGAGGGGCTTGCCCTCCTCGATCACGACCTCCCCGGCCGTGCGGACGAAGTAGTCGCGCAGCGCGTCGGTGCCGTAGACGATCTCCATGCCGCGTCCGCCGAGCACGAAGCTGGGGCGCACGAGCACCGGGTAGCCGATCTCCTCCGCGATGCGCACGGCGCCCTCGACGTCGATCGCCGTTCCGTTGCGCGGCGCGAGCAGCCCGGCGTCGTCGAGCAGGCGCGAGAAGAGCTCGCGCTCCTCCGCCAGGTCGATCGCCTCGGGGCTGGTGCCGAGCACGGTGTATCCCGCGGCCTCGATGCCCTTCGCGAGCCCGAGCGGCGTCTGGCCGCCGAGCTGGCAGACCACGCCGAGGATGGTGCCGCTCGCGGCCTCCGCGTCGAGCACCTCCAGGACGTCCTCCAGGGTCAGCGGCTCGAAGTAGAGCCGGTCGGACGTGTCGTAGTCGGTGGACACGGTCTCGGGGTTGCAGTTGACCATGACGGTCTCGAACCCGGCGTCCGACAGCGCGAACGAGGCGTGCACGCACGAGTAGTCGAACTCGACGCCCTGCCCGATGCGGTTCGGGCCCGAGCCGATGATCACGACCTTGGTGCGGTCGGAGGGCTCCACCTCGGTCTCCGCGTCGTAGCTGGAGTAGTGGTACGGCGTGAGCGCGGGGAACTCCCCGGCGCACGTGTCGACCGTCTTGTACACCGGCCGGATGCCGAGGCCGTGGCGCACGCCGCGGATCTCCGCCTCGGTCTCGCCGCGCAGCTGGGCGAGCTGCGCGTCGGAGAAGCCGTGCTCCTTCGCGTAGCGCAGGGTCGCCGCGTCGAGCTCGGGGGCCGTGCGCACCACCTCGGCGACCTCGTTGATGAGCACGATCTGGTCGAGGAACCACGGGTCCATCGCCGTCGCCTCGAACGCCTGCTCAATGGTCGCGCCCTTGCGCAGCGCCTGCTGCAGCGTCACGATGCGGCCGTCGGTCGGGGTCTTGGCGACCTCCAGCAGCTCTTCGACGCTGCGCGGCTCGTCGCCCCAGTGGAAGCTGGAGCCGCGCTTCTCGAGCGAACGCAGCGCCTTCTGCAGCGCGGTCGCGTAGTTGCGGCCGATCGCCATCGCCTCGCCCACCGACTTCATGGTGGTGGTGAGGGTGGCGTCGGCGGCCGGGAACTTCTCGAACGCGAAGCGCGGCACCTTGACGACGACATAGTCGAGCGTGGGCTCGAAGCTGGCCGGGGTGACGCCGGTGATGTCGTTCGGGATCTCGTCGAGGCGGTAGCCGAGGGCGAGCTTGGCGGCCAGCTTGGCGATCGGGAAGCCGGTGGCCTTCGACGCCAGGGCGCTGGACCGCGACACGCGCGGGTTCATCTCGATGACGATGATGCGCCCGTTCTCCGGGTTCACCGCGAACTGGATGTTGCACCCGCCGGTGTCGACGCCGACCGCGCGGATGATGTCGATGCCGATGTCGCGCAGCTTCTGGTATTCGCGGTCGGTGAGGGTCAGCGCGGGCGCGACCGTGATGGAGTCGCCCGTGTGCACGCCGACCGGGTCGACGTTCTCGATCGAGCACACGACCACCGTGTTGTCGGCGGTGTCGCGCATGAGCTCGAGCTCGTACTCCTTCCACCCGAGGATCGACTCCTCCAGGAGCACCTCGGTGGTGGGCGAGTCACGCAGACCCGCACCGCCGATGCGCCGCAGGTCCTCTTCGTCGTACGCGAAGCCGGAACCCAAGCCGCCCATCGTGAACGACGGCCGCACGACGAGCGGATAGCCGAGCTCTTCGGCGCCGGCGAGCAGGTCGTCCATGGTGTGCGCGATCACGCTGCGGGCGACGTCGGCGCCGGCCTCCAGCACGAGCTCCTTGAAGATCTGGCGGTCTTCGCCCTTGCGGATGGCGTCGACCTTCGCGCCGATCAGCTCGACGCCGTACTTCTCGAGGATCCCCTGCTCGTGCAGCGCCATGGCCGCGTTGAGGGCGGTCTGGCCGCCGAGGGTCGGCAGGATCGCGTCGGGCTTCTCCTTGGCGATGATCGTCTCGATCACGGCCGGGGTGATCGGCTCGATGTAGGTCGCGTCGGCGAAGTCGGGGTCGGTCATGATGGTGGCCGGGTTGGAGTTGACCAGGATGACCCTGACCCCCTCTTCGCGCAGCACGCGGCACGCCTGGGTGCCGGAGTAGTCGAACTCGCAGGCCTGGCCGATGACGATCGGGCCGGAGCCGATGACGAGGACGGAGGAGATGTCGTCGCGCTTGGGCATTACTGGGCGTCCTTCTTGTTCGCGATGACCATGTCGCGGAAGCGGTCGAAGAGGTAGTTGGCGTCGTGCGGACCGGCCGCGGCCTCGGGGTGGTACTGCACCGAGAACGCGGGGATGTCGAGGGCGCGCAGACCCTCCACGACGTTGTCGTTGAGGCCGACGTGGCTGACCTCGACCTTGCCGTAGCCGTGCGGGCTGTCGAAGGAGCCCTCCAGGGGCGCCTCGACCGCGAAGCCGTGGTTGTGGGCCGTGATCTCGACCTTGCCCGTCTGCTTGTCGAGCACGGGCTGGTTGATGCCGCGGTGGCCGAACGGCAGCTTGTAGGTGCCGAGTCCGAGGGCACGGCCGAGCAGCTGGTTGCCGAAGCAGATCCCGAAGAAGGGCAGTCCGTCGTCCAGCACGGCGCGCAGCAGCTCCACGTGGTCGCCCGAGGCGGCCGGGTCGCCCGGCCCGTTGGAGTAGAACACCGCCACCGGCTCGATCGCCCGGATGTCGTCGATGCTCACGTCCTGCGGGAGCACGTGCACGTCGAACCCGCGGGCGGCGAGGTTGTCGATCGTCGCCTGCTTCACGCCGAGGTCGAGCACGGCGAGGTTGCCGATGCGCTCCCCCACCGCCGGGGTCACGGTCGCGCTCTCGACCGAGACCTGCGCCGACAGGTTGAGTCCGGTCATCTCGGGGGCCTCCCGCACGATGCGCAGCTGCTCTTCCGCGTCGAGAGCGGCGTCGTCGCCCGAGAAGATGCCGCCGCGCATGGATCCGGCGGACCGGATGTGGCGCGTGACCGCGCGGGTGTCGATACCGCTGATGCCGACGATGCCGTCCTCCACGAGGACGTCGTCGAGGGAGGCGTTGGCCCGCCAGTTCGAGACCACGCGCGAGGGGTCGCGGACGATGTAGCCGGCGACCCAGATGCGGCGCGACTCGGTGTCCTCGTCGTTCATGCCGGTGTTGCCGATGTGCGGCGCCGTCTGCAGCACGATCTGACCCGCGTACGAGGGGTCGGTGATGGTCTCTTGATATCCCGACATGCCGGTGGCGAACACGACCTCGCCGAGGGTGCGGCCGCGGGCGCCGTACGCGCGACCGGCGTGACGGGTGCCGTCCTCGAGGACGAGCACGGCGGGATCGGGCAGGCGGGACGGGGAGTCCGCCGGGGAGGATGTCTGGTTGGTCATGACGTTGCTCCTGTGTCGGGGGCAGCGGGGACGAGCCGCTGCAGGTCGGAGATGAGGTTCTGGGGATCGCCGCCGGTGAGCCGGAGGTAGCTGTCCACGATCGTCGTGTCGGCGACGCGCCACGCGATGCGGACGAGGCCGCCCGGTTCGACCACGCGGTCGATCGTGACGGTGGCCCGGTCGACCGCGACGAGCTGGTCGCGCGCGAGGAAGACCGTGGGGGCGCCGTCGAGGGCCAGCGCGACGCCGCGGTCGGTCACCGCCAGCTCCCCGCGGGCCCGGAAGGCGAGCGGCGTGATGGCCACGCGTTCGAGGGGCTGCTCGTGCGTCGTCGTCGACACGTACAGCACCTCGTCGCGGCGCATCACCTCCGCGTGCTCCGGCACACCGAGGGGCGCGGTGAACGCGGCATCGCGCCGCACTCGTCGTCGCCAGGCGAACAGCATCGCGAGCAGCACCAGCAGCGCGAGGGCGATCAGGATCGCGACCGCGAGGTCCCGTGCGCTCATGCGCCGAGCTCCTCGACGACAGCTCCGCCGTCGACGGTCAGCACGCCGCCGTGCAGCGTGTACTGCACGCGGCCCGGCAGTTCGCGGCCGAGGTACGGCGAGTTCGTGCTGCGTCCGCGCAGGTCCGCCTCGGTGAACACGCCGTCGACCGCCGCGTCGTACAGCGCGAGCTGCGCCGGCTGCCCGACCTCGAGCGGGGTGCCGTGCCCGGCCAGACCGCCGATGCGCGCGGGTGCCGCGCTCATCACGCGGGCCACATCCGGCCAGTCGAGCAGGCCGGTCTGCACCATGGCCTGGTGCACGACGCGCAGTGCGCTCTCGAGCCCCACCATGCCGTTCGCGGCCGCCGGCCATTCGCACGCCTTGTGCTCGCTCGGGTGCGGGGCGTGATCGGTCGCGACGATGTCGATCGTGCCGTCGGCGAGGCCCTCCCGCACCGCGAGGACATCCTCCTCGCGGCGCAGCGGCGGGTTGACCTTGAACCGCGCGTCATAGCCGCGGACGAGTTCGTCGGTGAGCAGCAGGTGGTGCGGAGTGACCTCCGCCGTCACGTTCACGCCGCGCTTCTTGGCCCAGCGGATGATGTCGACCGAGCCGGCCGTCGACAGGTGGCACACATGCAGGCGCGAGCCGACGTGCTCGGCGAGAAGCACGTCACGCGCGATGATCGACTCCTCGGCGACCGCGGGCCAGCCCGTGAGGCCGAGCTCCGCCGAGACGGTGCCCTCGTTCATCTGGGCGCCCTCGGTCAGGCGGGGGTCCTGGGCATGCTGGGCGATCACACCGCCGAAAGACTTCACGTACTCCAACGCGCGGCGCATGATCAGCGGGTCCCACACGCAGAAGCCGTCATCGCTGAACACCCGCACCTGCGCACGCGAGGTCGCCATGGCGCCGAGCTCGGCGAGGCGCTCGCCCTTCTGGCCCACCGTGACCGCGCCGATCGGCTGCACCGTGGCGTAGCCCGCAGCCTCGCCGAGGGCCAGCTCCTGCTCGACGACGCCGGCCGTGTCGGCCACGGGCGACGTGTTCGGCATCGCGAACACGGCCGTGAAGCCACCGGCCGCCGCCGCGCGGGTGCCGCTGAGGATCGTCTCCGACGCCTCGTATCCGGGCTCGCGCAGATGCGTGTGCAGGTCGACCAGCCCCGGCAGGGCGATGAGGCCGCCGGCATCGATCACGCGCGCGCCGGCACGGCTGAGCCCGGAGCCGATCTCGGCGATCCGGCCGTCCTCGATGATCAGGTCGGCGCTCTCCGCGCCGAGCAGCCGTGCACCGGTGATGACGAGGGTCTCACTCACAGGTCTCCCCCTCGTTCGTCGTCTCGTTCGCCCGCCAGCAGCAGGTACAGCACAGCCATCCGCACGGAGACCCCGTTCGAGACCTGTTCCAGCACCGTCGAGCGGGGGGAATCGGCTGCTTCGGAGGAGATCTCCAGCCCCCGGTTCATGGGTCCGGGGTGCATCACAATGCTACCGGCCGGAAGAGCGGCCACACGCCGTGCGTCCAGACCCCACCGGCGCGAATACTCCCGCTCAGTCGGGAAATACGCGGCGTTCATGCGCTCCAGCTGGATCCGCAGCATCATGACCGCGTCCGGCCCGGCCGCCAGCGCCTCGTCGAGGTCGTAGACGACCCGGACCGGCCAGAGCGACACGTTCTGCGGCACCAGCGTCGGCGGCGAGACCAGCGTGACCTCGGCGCCCAGGGTCGTCAGCAGCCACACGTTCGAGCGCGCGACCCGCGAGTGCAGCACGTCGCCGACGATCGTGACGCGGAGCCCGGTCAGGTCGCGTCCACGGCTGTCCGCGCCATAGCGGCGCTTGCGGATCGTGAACGCGTCGAGCAGTGCCTGCGTCGGGTGCTCGTGCGTGCCATCACCCGCGTTGACGACGCCCGCAGAGATCCAACCGCTCGTCGCGAGGGTCTGCGGGGCGCCCGAGCCGGGGTGACGGACGACGACCGCATCGGCGCCGATCGCCTCCAGGGTCTGCGCCGTGTCCTTGAGGCTCTCGCCCTTGGAGACGCTGGAGCCCTTCGCGGCGAAGTTGATCACGTCGGCGGAGAGCCGCTTGGCCGCGGCCTCGAACGAGATCCGGGTGCGGGTCGAGTCCTCGAAGAAGAGGTTGACGACCGTCTTGCCACGCAGCGTCGGGAGCTTCTTGACCTCGCGCGACTGCGTGTCCGACATGTCCTCCGCGACATCGAGGATGCGCAGCGCCGTGGCGCGGTCGAGGGTGCGGGTGTCCAGGAGGTGCCTCATTCGCCGATGGTCACCTCCTCGGCGCCGTCCGTCTCGAACAGACGGACGTTCACGCGCTCGGTGCGGGCGGACGGGATGTTCTTGCCGACGAAGTCGGGTCGGATCGGGAGCTCGCGGTGACCGCGGTCGACGAGGATCGCCAGGCGCACGGCGCTCGGGCGGCCGATCGACTGGATGGCGTCCAGCGCGGCACGGATGCTGCGACCGGAGAAGAGGACGTCGTCGACCAGCACCACGGTCTTCCCATCGATGCCGCCGGCCGGGATCTCGGTCGGCTGCGGGGACCGCGTCGGGTGCTTGGCCAGATCGTCGCGGAAGAGCGTGACGTCGAGCGAGCCGACGGGGACGGAGACCTGCGCGATCTCACTGATCAGGGTGCCGAGGCGATGCCCCAGGGTGACGCCGCGGGTCGGGATCCCGAGGAGGACGAGGCCGTCGGCGCCTCGATTCGACTCGAGGATCTCGTGCGCGATCCGGGTCAGCGCTCGTGAGATGTCGGCTTGGTGCAGCACAGTGCGCACGCTCATCAGCCGCTCCCTTCTCCGCCTCACAGGACGGTGTTAAAGGTTGCTTGCGATGTCAGTCTATCGGAGCGGGAGACCGCGTCCGCTCAGCTCGCCTCCTGGAGCACGGCGTCGGTGACGTCGTCGATCTTGCGGGCGCGGATCGGGTGGCCGCTCGTGGAGAGGCACCGCCCCGTCTTCAGATCCCACTTCCAGTCGTGCATGCTGCACGTCAGGACGCCGTCCTCGTCGACCGAGCCGGTGCGGGTCAGGTCGGCGCGCAGGTGCGGACACCGGCGCTGCACCACCCAGTCGCCCACCTCGGCGTCTTCGGTCTGGTCGGTCTGCTCCTGGTACCAGTTCTCGACGTACTCGATGCGGTCCACCGACAGGCACTTGAGGAACGTGGTGAGGAACTCGTTGAACTTGCCGCTGCGGCCCACGGAGAACTGCATCGACAGGAAGATCGAGTTCGACCAGTCAATCTCGTGATCACGGATGTTGGTCGAGACGAGGTCGGCGGGGATCGTGTACCAGTAGACGCACTCCTCCCCCGCGTACTCGCGGACCTTGGCACGCGGGAAGTCCACCACCATGTCGAGCTCGCCGATGCGGAACCGCACGTGGCCGCCCACGCCGAGTCGGATCGTGCGCGACTTCTTCAGCAGCGGCTCCCACCAGTTCTTGAGGGCCTCGAGCATCTCGGCGGGCGGGATGATCTCCGCGCGGGAAGCTTCCTCGTCGCGGATCTCCTGCTGTCGCGACGCCCGCTGCTCCTCCAGGTAGTCCCACTTGTCGTCGAACATGCGGCTGATCTCGGCCTCGGTGTACAGGGTCTGCGCGGTCGTGACCTCGCCGCCGTCGATCGTGACGACCGTGCCGGGGATGAACAGCTGGCCGTCGTACTGCGGCGACAGCTCCTTCATATGCGCCAGGAACTGCTTCTGATCCGTGAAGATCGACTCGCCGTTGCGGCCCGTGCCGTTGAAGTCGAACAGGTCGTCGCGCAGGAACATCGGCGGACCGGCCATCGGGAACACGTGCGGGGCGTCGACCTTGTCGATGTAGTACATCGCCCGCTTGTTCTGGGCCTCGCGCTTGAGCCGGGCGAAGTTCTGCTTCGCGTCGAGCGGCAGGTCGTACACCATCGGCCACCAGATCGCGCCGGAGACCTGCGTGAAGTAGGCATCCGGCTTGCCGAAGTGCAGCAGCTTCTCGAGGTCGAGAGGGTGCGAGTCGTTCTGGTTGAGCATCGAGCCCGTGCCGTCGTCGACGCTCAGCGAGGAGTCGCCGATCGGGCCGTCGCTCGGCGCCCGCAGCGGGGTGATCATCAGCTTGAGATCACCGCGCTGGATGATCTCGCCCGCAGGCGCGTAGGTGATGTTCGTATACCCGAGCGCCCGGATGTCCTGCTCCAGGTCGTCGATCGGATACTCCGGCAGCAGCACCTCGATGTCCTTGCGGATGTACCGCTCCAGGAGGGCGGGGTCGAAGTGGTCGCGGTGCCGGTGCGAGATGTACAGGAAGTCCGCCTCGCGGCCGAATCGCTCCCAGTCGAGCGCGCGGTTGTCGGGGAACGGGAACCAGGAGCCGAAGAACGAGGGCCCGAGGACCGGGTCGCAGATGATGTTCCCGCCGACCGTCTCGATGAACATCCCGGCGTGGCCGAGTCCCGTGATCCGCATTGCATTCCTCTCGAAGATGAACCGTTCGATTGTACCGAGGTGTCCCTGGGCGACCGGTCGGACGAGCCGGAGATAACCCTCAGGCCTCGAAGAGCCCGCGGATGTCGTCGGCCGAGAGCGACTGCGCGAACAGGGCATCGTCGTCGAGCACGGCGGTGAAGAGCCGGGCCTTGCGCCGCTGCAGGGCGAGCACCTTCTCCTCGATCGTGCCGGTCGCGATCATCCGGTAGACGAACACCTGGCTCGGCTGGCCGATGCGATGCGTGCGGTCGACGGCCTGCGCCTCGGCGGCCGGGTTCCACCACGGGTCGAGGAGGAACACGTAGTCGGCCTCGATGAGCGTCAGACCGAACCCGCCCGCCTTCAGGCTGATCAGGAAGACCGGCTGCTCGCCCGTCCGGAAGCCCTCGACCACCGCATCCCGTCGCCGCGTCGCACCGTCGAGGTGGGCGTAGGGGATCCCGGCAGCCGCGAGTCGCTCCGCCGCGAGGTCGAGGAAGGACGTGAACTGGCTGAACACCAGGGCGCGGTGGCCCTCCGCCTGGAGCTCGACCACGCGTTCCAGCAGCACGTCGAGCTTGCGCGAGCCGATCCGGGCGTCCGCGGGGTCGACCAGTCCTGGTGCGAGGCTGAGCATCCGCAGCAGCGTGAGCGAACGGAACACGATGAAACGGTTGCGGTCGAGGTCCTCGAGGAGCCCCAGCACCTTCTGGCGCTCCCGCTGCAGCACCGTCTCGTACAGCGACCGGTGCGCCGCGCTGAGCTCCACCTCGAGCACCTGCTCCTGCTTCGGAGGGAGGTCGGCCGCCACCAGCTCCTTCGTACGCCGCAGCAGCAGCGGCCGGATCCGCCGGCGGAGGCGGGCCAGGCGACGCGCGCGGTACTCGCCGCCCTCCGCGTTCTCCGGGACCTTGCCCTGCTCGATCGGCTGGATGTACTGCTCCCGGAACTTCCGCGCCGACGCGAAGAGCCCGGGAGCGGTGAGCTTCAGCAGCGCCCACAGCTCGCTGAGACTGTTCTCGAGCGGGGTGCCCGTCACCGCGAACGTCACATCGGCGGGAAAGCTCGCGACGGCCCGGTGCAGCTTGGTGGCCGGGTTCTTCACAAACTGAGCCTCGTCGAGGATCAGGCCGGCCCAGGTCACCCCGGCGAAGGCCTCCGCGTCGATCCGCGCGACCGCGTACGTCGTGACCACCAGGTCCGCGCCCGCGGCGACCGTCGACAGCGACGGCCCGGACGAGGTGGACCTGGCGGCGACGCGGAGCCCCGGGGTGAACTTCGCGGCCTCGCTCAGCCACGTCGGCAGCACCGAGGTCGGGACGACCACGAGGAAGGGGCGCGTCTCTCCCGCCTCGCGGGTGTGAGCGACGAGCGCGAGCAGCTGCAGCGTCTTGCCGAGGCCCATGTCGTCGGCGAGGATGCCGCCCAGCCGGTGTCCCCAGAGGAACGCCAGCCAGTCGAGCCCCTGCTGCTGATACGGCCGCAACTGCGCCCGGACGCCGGACGGCACCGGGACCGGGGGCACCCCCGCCGCCCCGCGCAGGCCGTCGGCCGTCGCGCGCCAGCTCACGGCGGGCACGGCCTCGTCCGCGAGGTCCTCGAACTCCTCCCACAGGTCGATCTGGTGGCGGCTGAGGCGCGGCCCCGTCTCCCATTCGTCGAGGTCGCCCGCCTCGTCGATCAGCTCACGGAGTCGATCGAGCGCCGGATGGTTCAGCGAGAAGTAGGTGCCGTCGACGAGCAGGAGCTTCCTGCGACCCCTGCTCATCGCGGTGAAGAGCGGCTCGAACGGGATCGTGCGTCCGTCGATGCGCACCAGGACGCCCAGGTCGAACCAGTCCGGATCGGTGGACTCGACCGTGCTCACGGTGATCTCGGGCTCGCCCGACAGTTCGCGATACGTCTTCCGGCGACCGTCGACGACCACGGTCACGCCCTCCGCCTCCAGCGCCGGCACGGCCCTGGTGACGAACTCCGCCGCCTCGACGTCGTGGAAGGCCCCCTCCGCGGCGAACGGCTCCCCGATCAGCTCGGCCCACCGCGCGGCGAGGTCGTGCCCCGCCGCACTCTCCGCCCGCAGATCCCGCACCGCCTGCGGTCCGGGGGCGAACGGCACGCGCCCGAAGCCGCGGTAGTCCCACTCGAACGCGTAAGCCACCGTGTCCCCGCGGCGGAACGAGAGGCGCAGCACGGGCTCCGGCGCGGGCAGCTCCGGAAGCCGCATCCGTCCGAGCCCACGGGTCGGTACCCGCCGTGCCAGCACCGGGTAGGCGTCGCGGAGGAACACCTCCTCGTCGGCCGCCGCCACGGTGAGGCCGCCCGGCGCGAGGAGGAGGGGTCGCAGCGGTTCGGCCACCGGAGACTCCGCGAGCGTCACGTGCAGCCGCGCCCCCGACTGGTCGACCGCGTAGAGCCCCGTGCGACCGATCGGATGCACGGAGTCGGGCTCGACCGCGCGTCCGTCGAGCGTGATGGCAGGACGCACCACCAGCGTCCCGTCGTCGGCCCGAGCCACGGTGGCCTCGACCGACGCGGACTCCGCGATCGCCACGGTCGTGGACTTCTGCGTCGCGACCAGGGGGATGCCGAGTGCGCCGGCCACCCTGAGGTGTCCCCACAGCAGGCTCGACTCGATCAGGTCCGCGACCAGCCAGTCGCCCGCCGTGCCGGACAGCAGACTGTCCCTGGCGATGCTGAGCAGATCGGCGAACCATCGAGAGCGCTCACGTCCGTATTCGTCCGGCGCGCGACGAACCGCGTCCCAGGTGGCGGCGCCGAGCACCCACGCGCCGGTCGCGGCGCTGCGCTCCAGGGGACGGATGCCGAGCAGCAGCTCACCGGTCCCCTTCGCCACGTCGCGCGGCGTCGCGGTGCGCTGGGGTCG
>NZ_SSDM01000198.1:0-465 GCF_004794375.1 Microbacterium sp. K35
GACGCACGTGCGGCGTCGGCGGAGGTGCGGGCTCGGCGGGTGCGGGTGAACGCGGCCCGTGCGGCGATCCCGGCCGGCTCGGCGCCGCGGCCGCTGGAGCGGCTGTACGCCGAGCACGACGCGGTCACGGCCCGGTGGATGCGGTACGAGACCGACCCTGCGCTGCAGATCGCGTATCCGGCGATGACCGACGTCAAGCGCCCGGAGACCGCCGCCTACCTGCGTGCCGCGGGCACGGCGGTGGAGGCGCGCCGCGGCACCACGGGGCGGATCACGGCGGCGGAGTTCGCCGCCTACCGCGACGCGGTCGCGGAGCTGGAGCGCGCGTTCGAGGCGGCGGAGCATGCGGCCAGGGTGCACGCGGGGGAGGCGCCGACCACTCCCGCGTGGCAGGACGCCGCGCACGACATGGTGAACCGCTCGGTCGAGGCGATCGACCGAGCCGCGGGAGCCGCCGCCTCGGCA
>NZ_SSDM01000199.1:0-1425 GCF_004794375.1 Microbacterium sp. K35
CCCGCCACGAACCGCCGCCGGATCTCACCCGCGGCGGAGAGCTCCCCGCGCGCGAAGGCCCTGGTCCTGGCGATAGCGTCGCGCGGGCGGTCGTCGCCGGGGGCCTCCGCCTCGAACAGCGGCAGCACGCGGTCGGCGCAGTCCGCGGCCCACACGGCCACGGTCCGCCGCTGCCCCTCGGTCATGCCCTGAGCGGTGCCCACGGTCACCGCCCTCGGCGCTCGGCCCGGCGGCGGGCGGTGTCGTGTGCTTCGCGGAGCAGGTCGAGCACGGTGTCGGCGGTCCGCTCGCCCGGTTCGATCACGCAGACCCACCCCGCGTCGCCGTACAGCGGATGGCGGCGGAACACGTCGGACGCTGTCGGCTCGGGGTCGGACGGCACCAGGGCCGCGGCGCGCTCCCGGCCGACGTGGATGTTGACGCGGAACCGTCCGGTCGCGGTGAGGTCCGACGACGCGTCGTCCGGGTAGTCCTTCGTGATGATGGTGCCGAAGGGCTGCGTGCGCTCGGGCATCCGTCCGTCGGGGGCGAAGAAGAAGTAGGCGTCGCCCCACGACAGCTCAGGGAACTCGCTCCCCGGCTGCGGTGTCATGGCGAGCGCGCCGTCGAACGATCGCACGGCCTCGATGATCTGCTGTCTGTCCATGCTTCAATGGTCCGGTTGCAGTGCTTATGGAGACTTGGCTGCGGAGAACAGGGGGTTATGGGTGAGCAACCCTCCAGAGCGGGTCAGGAGCACGGCGGAGATCGGTCGGAGCGTCGGCTATTCGGTGCAGCAGGTCCGCGACCTGGAGCGGCTCGGCATCATTCCCCCGGCGGTCCGCGCGGCGAACGGCTACCGGCGCTACGGTGCACGGCACGAGACCGCGGCGCGGGCGTACCGGGAGCTGGCCGCGGCCATCGGTCCGGTGGCGGCCCGCGCGCTCATGCCGATGCTCATCCGGTCGTCGGTCGAACGGGCCGCCGAGCGCATCGATGCCCTCCACGCCGACCTCGCCGACGAGCGCACCCGGCTGCGGGAGGCGCTGCGCGGTCTGGAGGTCGCGGTGTCCGACGCCGACGACGTGTTCGACGACGCCGACGAGATGACGGTCGGTGAGCTCGCCCAGGCTCTCGGCGTGCGGACCTCGGCGCTGCGCCACTGGGAGCGCGAGGGGCTCATCCGCCCGATGCGCGACGGCAGGAGCGCCCGCCGCTACGGCTCGGGCGCGATCACCGAGGCCCGCGTGGTCGCCGCACTCCGGTCGGGCGGCTACGGGATCCCGGCCATCACCCGGATCCTGGAGGAGCTGCGGGCGCACGGCGAGAACGGAGGGCTGCAGAGCATCCTCGCCGCCCGGCTCGACGCCCTGACCCGCCGCAGCGTCGCGCTGCTGGCGGCGGCGGGCAGCCTGCATGCACTGCTCGCCGACACCGTGAGCGCGG
>NZ_SSDM01000200.1:0-442 GCF_004794375.1 Microbacterium sp. K35
TGGAACGCGAGCGTCGACGCCGCGGTGCGCCTGCTCGCGTTCCACGCCGAGGGCCTGCACCCCGCGGGGCCCCGCCGCGGGTCGGGCGGCGAGGACTAGCGGCCCGGCACGAGGCCGATGCGCAGCGGGGCTCCGGGGGCCGCCGCTTCGGTGAGGGCCGCGTCGATGTCGAGCAGCGAGCGCACGGCGCCGACCGCGTCCGCGAAGGGGTAGGCGCGGCCGCGACCGGCGAGGAACGCGACCGCGTCGGCGAGGTCCTGCGACGTGTAGTTGTGCACCCCGGTCACGGTGACCAGGCGCCGCACCACGGCCTCGGCATCCACGGGCACCGGCTCGGCGGGGAACACGCTGCCGACCAGCACGACCGTGCCACCCACCGCGACCCCGGCCAGTGCCTCCGCGACCGCGTGCCCCGACGCCTCGATCACGACGTCGGGGCACG
>NZ_SSDM01000201.1:0-6943 GCF_004794375.1 Microbacterium sp. K35
CCCGGGCGGCCCGGGCGGGGCCGAGGCGCCGCGACCAGTCGTCGGAGGCGTCGGCCTTGCGCCACTGCAGGTGCAGCGGCTGCATCGATGCGGTGATGCCGGCGGCGGCGATGCGGGCGACGTCGCGGTCGGTCGTGGTCTCCAGGTGCTCGATGCGGTGCGGGGCTCCGGTGGCGCAGCGCGCGCCCGCGGCGAGGTAGGCGTCGACGACCTCGCCGACCGCGCGGTCGCCGATCGCGTGGGTCGCGACCTGGAAGCCGGCGTCGGCGTAGCGCCGCACGGTGCGGGCGTAGGCGGCGGCGTCCTTCCAGAAGGGCTCCGTGCCGCCGCCGGCCGTATCGGGCTCGTACAGCCACGCGGTGCCCGTCTCGACGACCCCGTCGGCGTACAGCTTCACGACCCCGCCGCGCCACCGCTCGCCGCGGCGGTCGCGCATCCGCAGGTTCTCCGCCGTGCGGTCGGCGTCGAACCCGGGCTCGTGGTCGATTGCAGACACGATGCGGAGGGGCAGACCCGGGCCGTGCTCGAGACCGTCGAGCAGGGCGAGCGTGGCGAAGCCGCCGTCCATGATGGTGCCGCCCGTGAGGCCGGAGTCCCGCAGTCCGCGCAGCAGCTCGTGGCCCGCCGCGAGGGTCTGCGTGCGGTCGAGGGCGGGGGCGGCGAGGCGCACGGGCTCGTACGCCGCGAGCTCGCGCAGCTCCCCGGTCGGCCGCCCGTCGCCGTCGACGACGATGCACGAGGAGTCGTCGGTCTCGCGGGGCCCGGTGATGCCGGCGCGGCGGAGACCCTCGTGACTGGCGAGGGCGGTGTGCCCGTCGAACACGATGAACAGGGCGGGGAGCCCGCGCACGGCGTCGTCGATCGCATCGGCGGTCATGGGGAGCTCGTGGAAGACGTCGTAGTCGAGGTTCCAGCCGCGCACCCACGGGTCGCGGTCGTCGCGCAGCGCGCGGTCGGCCTCGGCGCGCAGGGCCGCCAGGAAGCCGGTGCCGGTGGTGATGCCGCCGAGGTCGACCCCGGCGGTGAGCTCGAGCCCCTGCAGCGGGTGGAGGTGGGCGTCGATGAGCCCCGGGGTGACCGCGGCTCCCGCGAGGTCGTGGACGACGGTGCGCGGGCCGCGCAGTTCCCGCACGAGCGCGTCGTCGCCCACCGCGAGGAAGCGGCCGTCGCGCACGGCGAACGCCGAGGCCTCCGGGCGGCGGGGGTCCATGGTCACGACGCGCGCGCCGGTGACGATAGTGTCGGCGTCGAAACCCGTCATGGCGTTCTTCCTCGAGCGAATTGAAAGAGTTTCAATAAAGTAGCAGACACCGAGCAGGAGTGAGCCACGATGACGAAATCCCCGCGCAGCGTGGGCCGCCCGTCGACCAGGGTGCTCACCGAGGAGCGGATCCTCACGGCGGCGTTCCGGCTCAGCGCCGAGCGCACACCACGGCAGTTCACGATGACGGCGCTCGCGGAGTCCCTGGGCGTGCGCACCTCGGCGCTCTACCACCACTTCGAGAGCCGCGACGCCGTGATCCGGGCGATGCGCGGGCGGATCAGCCGCGACCTCGCCACCCCCGAGCCCGGGGCCCTGCCACTGGAGGACGCGCTCCTCGCCTGGGCGCACAGCTACCGCGACGCCACGATCGCCGCACCCCAGGCGATGGTCATGCTCGCCACCTCCCCCATCGACGCCGACGAGGGCTCGTTCGCCGACTACGAGCAGATCGCCCGCCTGCTCGCCGACGACGGCTGGCCCACCGACACCATCGTCGACGCGATCGTCGCCCTGGAGTCCTTCATCATCGGATCCGCCCTCGACGCCCTCGCCCCGGCGGACAACATGTCGCCCGGCGACCTCGCCCCCGCCTACCCGAGCTTCGCCGAGGCCGAGCGCGCTCGCGCCCGCCTCAGCTCGGACCCCGCCCGCCGCACGTTCGAGATCGGCGTGCGCGCCCTCATCCACGGCCTCACCGCGTGGGCGCGCGCCGAAAGAGCCTCCGACGCCACCGCGTAGGCTGGACGGGTGGCCTCCCCCGCAGCTGACGACTACCTCAAGACCGTCTACGCCCACACCGAATGGCAGGACGCCCCGATCACCCCGTCGGTGCTGGCGGCCAAGCTCGGCATCGCCCCGTCGTCGGTCACCGAGATGGTGAAGAAGCTCGCCGCCGCGGGGCTCGTGTCGCACGTGCCCTACGGTGCCGTGCGGTTGACCGAAGCCGGGACGACCAGAGCCCTCGCGATGGTGCGGCGCCACCGCCTCATCGAGACCTGGCTCGTGCAGGAGTTCGGCTACGGGTGGGACGAGGTGCACGACGAGGCCGAGGTGCTGGAGCACACCATCAGCGACCGGCTGCTCGAGGGCATCGACGCCCGCCTGGGCCGCCCGCGCTTCGACCCGCACGGCGACGCGATCCCCGACGCCGACGGGCACATCGAGCGGGAGCCGTTCGTGCTGCTCGCCGACGCCGCGGAGGGGCACAGCGGTCGCGTGCTGCGGGTCGACGACCGCGACTCCGACCTGCTGCGGGCCCTGGAGGCCGAGGGGCTCACGGTCGGCAGCACCGTCGAGGTCCTCGCCGACGGCGTGCGCCTGGACGGCGTCGCGCGAGCCCTTCCCGACGGAAGCGCCGGCGTCGTGTGGATCACCGCCTGAGACCTGCCGGAAACACGCGGCCTCTAGGCTGAGCACATGGCACACCGTGACGACATCGAATGCTGGCTCACCGACATGGACGGCGTGCTCGTCCATGAGAACGACGCCATCCCCGGGGCCTCCGAACTGCTCGCCGGGTGGGAGCGCAACGACATCCCCTACCTGGTGCTGACGAACAACTCGATCTTCACCGCCCGCGACCTCTCCGCCCGCCTGCGGCAGAGCGGCCTGGTCGTCCCGGAGGAGCGCATCTGGACCTCGGCGCTCGCGACGGCCGACTTCCTGGCCCAGCAGCTGCCCGGCGGCTCCGCCTTCGTGATCGGCGAGGCCGGCATCCTCACGGCCCTGCACGAGGCGGGCTTCATCATGACCGAGACGAACCCCGACTTCGTGGTGGTCGGCGAGACCCGCAACTACTCGTTCGAGGCGATCACCAAGGCCATCCGTCACATCATCAACGGCTCGCGGTTCATCGTCACCAACCCCGACGCGACGGGCCCGAGCATCGACGGCGTGCTGCCGGCCACCGGCGCGATCGCCGCGCTCATCACGAAGGCGACCGGCAAGGAGCCCTACGTGGTCGGCAAGCCCAACCCGATGATGTTCCGCTCGGCGCTGAACAAGATCGGCGCGCACTCCAAGAAGACGGGCATGATCGGCGACCGCATGGACACCGACATCGTCGCCGGCATCGAGGCCGGCCTGCACACCGTGCTCGTGATGACCGGCATCAGCGATCGGCGCAGCATCGAGCAGTACCCGTTCCGGCCCGACGAGATCGTCGACTCCGTCGCCGACCTGCTGCCGACCATCACCGCATCGATCCCCACGCTGGACGAGGACTGACGTGGGCGCCCTCGACGACGGCGAGCGGATCGCGGCGGCCGACGCCGCGGCCTGGCGCGCCTGGCTCGAGGAGCACCACGAGCGCACCGCGGGCGTGTGGCTGCTGAGCGTGCGCGGCCGCTCCGCCGTCGGCGTCGGCTATGAGGACGCGGTGCGGCAGGCGCTGTGCTTCGGGTGGATCGACGGCCCGGTGCGCAGCTTCGACGACCAGACGAACGGCCAGTGGTTCTCGCCGCGGCGGCCCAACAGCGGGTGGGCGGCGACGAACAAGGCGCGCATCGCCGAGCTGGAGGCCGCCGGGCTGCTGGCCCCCGCGGGCGTCCGGGCCCTGGAGGTCGCGAAGGCCAACGGCTCGTGGACCCTGCTCGACGGACCGGAGGCGGGCATCGAGCCGCCCGAGCTCACGGCCGCACTCGACGCGGACCCCGCCGCCCGTGAGAACTGGGACGCGTTCCCGAAGTCGGTGAAGAAGTTCGGGCTCACGCACATCGCGATGGCCAAGCGACCGGAGACGAAGGCCGCCCGCATCGCGAAGATCGTGGCGGACGCCGCGGAGGGGAAACGCCCATGACCCAGAACGACCTGCTGTTCCTCGTGCTGATCCTGATCGGGCTCACGTCGCTCACCGTGATCATCGTGCAGTTCGTGCGCTCCCGTCGCGGCCGCGGCTCGGACGACGGGCGTGCCGGCTGGTGGGAAGGCCCCTGGGACGACGACGACCGCCAGCGCTGAGCCCGCGGCCGTCGCCTCCGGCCGCGGTCAGGACGCCAGCGAGGCCCCGGGGATCGCCGCCAGCAGCTCCCGCGTGTACGGGTGCTGCGGAGCGTCGAAGATGCGCTCCGGCGTGCCGCTCTCGACCACGACCCCGCGCTGCATCACGTGCACCTCGTCGGAGATCATCCGCACGACCGCGAGGTCGTGGCTGATGAAGAGGTAGCTGAGGCCGAGGCGCGTCTGCAGCTCCGCCAGCAGATCGAGGATCTGCGCCTGCACCAGCACGTCGAGCGCCGACACGGCTTCGTCGAGCACCACCAGCTCGGGTTCGAGCGCCAGCGCCCGCGCGATCGCCACGCGCTGCCGTTGTCCGCCGGAGAGCTCGTGCGGCAGCCGCTCGGCCATCGCGGCCGGGAGCGCCACCTGCTCCAGCAGCTCCAGGACGCGGGCGTGACGCGAGGCCGCGGTGCCGATGCGGTGCACGCGCAGCGGTTCCGCGATCGACTGCTCCACGGTGAACCGCGGGTCGAGCGAGGCGTAGGGGTTCTGGAACACCGGCTGCACGCGGCGGCGCAGCGCGAACAGCTCCTTGCGGCGCAGCGTGGTGAGGTCGAGCCCGTCGAACAGGATCGATCCGGAGGTGGCGTCCTCCAGCCCCAGCACCATGTTCGCGGTCGTGGACTTGCCCGACCCGGACTCCCCCACGATCGACACGGTCGTGCCGCGGCGGATCGTGAGGCTCACACCGTCGACCGCCGTGAAGGTCTGGGGCTCCCCGGCCTTGGCGCCGCGCACCGGGAACTCCTTGCGCAGGTCGCGGATCTCCACGAACGGCACGGCGTCGGTCGCGGCCGTGCGCGCGGGCAGGGCGTCGCGCCGGGAGGAGAGGCTCGGCGCCGCGGCCAGCAGCTGCCTGGTGTACTCGTGCTGCGGGTTGCCCAGCACCTGGGCGGACGTGCCCTCCTCGACCACGCGGCCCCGGAACATGACCACGATGCGGTCGGCGCGCTCGGCCGCGAGCGCCAGGTCGTGCGTGATGAGGAAGACCGCGGTCCCGAGCTCGTCGGTGAGCTGGTCGAGCTGGTCGAGGATGCGGCGCTGCACCGTGACGTCGAGGGCCGAGGTGGGCTCGTCGGCGATCAGCAGCCGGGGCTTGCACGCGAGCCCCATCGCGATCAGCACGCGCTGGCGCATCCCGCCGGAGAACTCGTGCGGGTACTGCCGTGCGCGCCGGGCGGCGTCGGCGATGCCCACCATCTCCAGCAGCTCGACCACGCGGACCTTCGTCGCCTCGCCGCTGGTGTGACCGTGCACCTCCAGCGCCTCGCCGATCTGCTCCCCCACGCGCATGAGCGGGTTGAGGTTCGACATCGGGTCCTGCGGCACGAGGCCGATCCCGGCGCCGCGCAGCGAGATCATCGCGCTCTCGGGCAGCTCGGTCAGCTCGCGCCCGTCGAAGCGGATGCTGCCCGCCGTGATCACGCCGTTCTCGGGGAGCAGGCGGTTGACGGCGGCGGCGGTCGTGGACTTCCCCGAGCCGGACTCGCCGACCACCGCGACGGTCTCGCCCGCGGCGATGTCGATGTTCACGTCGCTGATCGCGGTGATCAGCTCGGAACCGGTCCGGAAGGCGACGGCGAGGCCGTCGATGCTCAGCACGGGCGGGGTGGTGCTCATGGGGTACTCGTTCCTTCGGGGTCCAGGAGGGCGGGCAGCGCCGCACGCCACAGGGTCTCGGTCGGGGCGATCTCGGCTGCGAGGAGACGGGTGCTCAGCAGCACGGCCGCGGTCCCCGTCGCCGGCACGAGGCCGAGCGCGCAGCCGGTGTAGCCCGGGTGCCACAGCAGGCGCGTGGGGCGGCCGTCGACCGGCACGGTGTCGCTGCGCCAGCCCAGGGCCTGACCGGCGTCCGGGCCGTCGCGGAAGAAGTCGGCGACCGCGTCGGGGTGCCAGAGGTCGGTGTGCCGGTCGGCGTCGGCGAGCGCGGCGCCGAGCGTGAGCAGGTCGTCGACCGTGCCGAACAGGCCCGCGTGCCCGGAGACGCCGCCGAGCGCGTGGAAGCAGTTGCCGTCGTTGACGCTGCCGGCGATCTCGTCCTCCCGCCACGGGAAGTGCCGGCGCGACGTGAGGATCGGGTAGGGGTCGCCCGTGGCCACCATGCGGCGCTCGGCGGCGTCGCCGATGCCGGAGGACGCGACGGGAGGGCCGACGGGGCCGTAGCCCGTGTGCGCGAGTCCCAGCGGCGCGGTCACCAGCTCGCGCACGGCGGCGTCGAGCGGAAGGCCGGTCACCGCGGTGATGAGGCGCCCGAGCAGGATGAAGCCCAGGTCGGAGTAGTGCCGCCCCTCGTCGAGGCCGTAGCGCAGCGGCAGGGCGTCCACGACCGCGTCGGCGGGGGCGGGGTCGAGGTACAGCGGCTGCCACTCCCACAGTCCGGCGCGGTGCTGCAGCAGGTGGCGCACCGTGGTGCCGGGAGCGCACGCGGTGCCCGGGAGGAAGCGGTCGACCGGGTCGTCGACGCCGAGGTCGCCCGTGCTCACCAGGCGCAGCAGAGCCGTGGTGGTGGCCGCGACCTTCGACACCGAGGCGAGGTCGAAGGCGGTGTCGCGCGTGACCGGGGTTCCCGCAAGGTCCGCGAGGCCACCCACCGCGACGTCACGCGAGGTGCGCGTGACCACCCCGGCGACCACCGCGCGGGGGGCGGTGTCGCCGCGCATCACCGCCGCGACGGACCCCGCG
>NZ_SSDM01000202.1:0-1266 GCF_004794375.1 Microbacterium sp. K35
GCTGCCGGCCGCCGAGCGTGCCGCCGTGCTGCACCGCGCGGGCGACGAGCTCGCCGCGCGCCGGGGACAGCTCATCGAGATCATGGCCAACGAGGCGGGCAAGACCATCGCCGAGGCCGACCCCGAGGTGAGCGAGGCCATCGACTTCGCCCACTACTACGCCGAGCGCGCGAAGGACCTGGAGGCCGTGACGGGCGCGGAGTTCGTGCCGTCGAAGGTCACCGTGGTCACACCGCCCTGGAACTTCCCCGTCGCGATCCCCGCGGGCGGCGTGCTGGCCGGCCTCGCGTCGGGCTCCGGTGTGATCATCAAGCCCGCCAAGCTCACGCAGCGCTGCGGTGCCGTGATGGTGGAGGCGCTGTGGGCCGCTGGTGTGCCGCGCGACCTCCTCGCCCTCGTCGACCTGGCCTCGCGCGACCTCGGCACCCGCCTGGTCGCCAGCCCGCAGGTCGACCGGGTCATCCTCACCGGCGCCTACGAGACCGCGCAGCTGTTCCGCTCGTTCCGGGCCGACCTGCCGCTGCTCGCCGAGACCAGCGGCAAGAACGCGATCATCGTCACACCCTCCGCCGACCTCGACCTGGCCGCCGCCGACGTCGCCCGCAGCGCCTTCGGCCACGCGGGACAGAAGTGCTCCGCCGCCTCCCTCGCGATCCTCGTGGGCTCGGTCGCGGACTCGAAGCGGTTCGAGCGGCAGCTCGTCGACGCCGTGACCTCGATGCGCGTGGGGCTCCCCGACGACCCCGCCACGCAGATGGGCCCGATCATCGAACCCGCGAACGGCAAGCTGCTCACGGCGCTCACCACGCTCGACAAGGGCGAGCGCTGGCTGGTCGAGCCCTGCAAGCTCGACGACGAGGGGAAGCAGTGGACCCCCGGCGTGAAGACCGGTGTGCGCGAGGGCTCGTACTTCCACCTCACGGAGTTCTTCGGCCCCGTGCTCGGCATCATGCACGCGAAGGACCTCGACGAGGCCATCCGCCTGCAGAACGCCGTGGACTACGGCCTCACCGCCGGCCTGCACTCGCTCGACTCCGCCGAGGTCGCCACCTGGCTCGACCGGGTCGAGGCGGGCAACCTGTACGTGAACCGCGGCATCACCGGCGCGATCGTGCAGCGGCAGCCGTTCGGCGGGTGGAAGCGCTCGGCCGTGGGCGCCGGCGCCAAGGCGGGCGGCCCGAACTACCTGTTCGGCCTCGGCGAGTGGCGGGCGGCCGAACTGCCCGCCGCCGCGCCCGGTGCCGCCATGACCCCCGCGGTGTCGGG
>NZ_SSDM01000203.1:0-1319 GCF_004794375.1 Microbacterium sp. K35
CCTGGCCCCCCTCGGCGGCGCGCCCCTGCCCACTCGTTCCGCGCTGCCGTCGTTCGCGACGCGGCCGCGACTGTCGTCCCGCGAGCAGGTCGTGCTGCACGCCCTCACCTCGGGGGCGGCGCTGCCGGACATCGCCGCCGAGCTGAGCGTGTCGCCGAACACCCTCAAGACGCAGCTGCGCAGCATCTACCGCAAGGTCGACGCGGCCAATCGCACCGAGGCGCTGGAGCAGGCCGCCCGGCACGGACTGCTCCCCGACTGATCCCGAGGGCTCCCGGCCGCGCGTGGGGCGGCGGCCGGGAGCCGGCGGGGGGTCGTCAGGCCTGCATGCGGCGACGGCGCACGATCAGCAGCGCGGCTCCGGCGAGCAGCAGGGCGATCGCGAGCATCAGGACCCAGGGCGCCAGCTGTCCGCCGGTGACGGCGAGGGGCGTCAGCACCCGGTTCTCGGTCGTGCCGGCGGGCGGGGTGATCGTCTCCCCTCCGGGCGGCGTGGCCGAGGCGACGGCCACGTTCCGCAGCGAGGCGCCAGCCGCGTCGGCGTGCACGGTCACCGCGTAGGTGATCACGACGCTCTCCCCCTCCGCGAGACTGCCCGTCCAGCGCAGCGCCGTCCCGTCGATCACGGGGGCGGCCACCTCGCGGTTACCCACCGTGGCCGTCGCCGTGCCGCGCAGGTCGGCGTGCCGCAGCACTCCGGCCAGGTCGTCCCGCACGACCACCTCGTCCAGCCCGGTCTCGCCGGTGTTGGTGCCGGTGAGCGTGTAGGTCACGACGCTTCCCGTCGCCACGGCCGTGCCCGAACCGGGGTCCGAGGTCTTCGCGAACGTGAAGCCGGGGGTGCCGACCGGGTTCTCCGTGGTCGTCGGCGGGGGCGTGATCACCGCGCCACCCGGAGGCGTCGCCGTGCCCTCGACCGTATTGGCGATGGTCGCACCGCCCGCGTCTGCGTGCACGGTCACCGAGTAGGTGATGGTGACGCGCTGGCCGACCGCGAGGTCGCCCGTCCACGTCAGCTCGTCGCCGGCCACGACCGGGGCGGGCGCGACGCCGTCGACCACGGTGGCCGTCACGTCGCCGTTGTAGTCGGCGTGCGCGAGCACGCCCGACAGGTCGTCGTCGATGCTCACGGGCGCCAGAGCCGTCTCACCCGTGTTCACGCCGGTCACGGTGTACGTGATGACGCTGCCCGGGTCGACGCGGGTGCCGTCCGCGGGGTCGGCGGTCTTGCGCAGCTCGAAGCCGGGCGCGTTGACCGGGTGCTCGGTCGTGGCGGGCGGCGTCTCGATCGGTGGCACGCCCCCGGGCGGGGTCGCGGA
>NZ_SSDM01000204.1:0-5915 GCF_004794375.1 Microbacterium sp. K35
GCCGGAAGCCGCGGCGCCGGAACGCACGGCGCGACGTCGGCACCGGCACGACGAGGACTCCGTGGCTCACCGCAGGCCCGAGCACGGCAGCCAGCGCGGACCCCAGCGGGCGCGCGAGGAGGGTCTCGCCCTCGTCTTTGAGGCGGCGCAGGCATCGCGCCGCCACGCCCTGATAGGTCAGCGCCACGTGGACGTTCCGACCCTCGGGCGTGCGCACCGCCCGCGGGTCGGGGATCAGCTCGGCTCGACAGACGTCGCACAGCAGCGTGCCGGGCAGGCCGCACCCGCCGCAGACCGCCGACAGCAGCAGCGCGGCCGCCTCGAGCACGACGGAACGGAGGGCGGAGGGCACGGGCATGCCTTCATGGTGTCTCCGGGCCCGCTCCGCGGCGGTCGTCGCGAGCACGACCCGCGGGCCGCACCGCGAGATCCGTCACCGTGGAGGAGAGGTCACTCCCCCGCCCGGGTCGCCAGGACCGTGATGCCCTCCGTGACCTCGCGCCACGCCGATCCCGCGTGCGCGTACAACTGACCGGCGGCACCGAGGATCCGCACACCCGCGGGCGTGCGCGCGCCGGAGATCGAGATCGCATCGACCGGCGCCGTCTCGGACGACCCCGGCCCGCCCACGGCCTGCAGCACGAGCCGCGGACTGCTGGGAGAGGCCAGCACGGCGAGCCGGTCGGGCCCGAGCCACACGAGCCCGGTGGACGGCTCCGGGAGCTGGAACAGCTGCACGAGGTCGCCGAGCTCGGTCGGCACGCCCGCCGAGTCGCGCACGATCGCCGCCACCACGACCCACCGCTGCCCGCCGACCACGATCACCGCGGCGACCCGGGCACCGTCCGCCGACACGCGCAGGTCGGAGATGGAGGAGGCGCTCGGCCAGGCGTTCGCCACGGCGTGCGGGGCCGCATCACTCCCCGAGGCCTGCACCGCCTGGGGATCACCCTCCGGGACGGACCACGCGTAGCCGAAGGGGTCGAGAGACGGCTCGACCAGACCGGCGCGCGCGTCCAACTCATCGCGTCCGGACTTCGCCACCCGGTACACGTGACCGTCGTCGAGCTGCACGACCGCGTAGGAGTCGTCGATGCCGACGTCGATCGCCAGGATCGGCTGCGGGATCGCGACGATCTGCTCGCTGATGTCCGGGATCGGGGAGATCTCGTCGCCGACGATCCGCCCGAACTCGCCGTTCCGCAGGACGAGCGTCCCGACGTCCGCCGGGGTGCCTGCGAGCTCGACCACCCCCGCGTCGAGGGACCTGCCGTCGACGCTGAAGCGCACCTGCGTGACGTTCACCCCGGCGGCCTTCAGCGTGGACTGCAACTGCGTGCGCATGCGGGCGAGCGTGGTCTGGTCCAGTCCGGACGCCGGACGCGTCAGAGCGACCTGAGCCACCTGTCCCGTGATCGGCACCGCGTCCTGCGCCAACTGCACGTCGGCGGGGAACGCGGTCTGCACGGCCGGGTCCAGCCACTCCGACGGCGTTCCGCTCACGAGCGCCTGCGTGACGGTCGTCGCCGGGCTCTGGCGTCGGGGGAACCACCGCATGTCCGGCACGAGGCGCGACCACGAGGAGTCGAACCACTGCAGCGGGTACCCCTCGAACACCTTCGGGAACCGCGCCTCGTCGATCACGATGCCGTCGGGCGCCTGGGTGATGCGCCACTCGCCGTCGTCCATGCGCTCCAGCGCGAAGGGGACGCTGGAGTCGCCGGGCGCGCCGCTGTAGGCACCCGCCCCGTCGACGCTCGCCACCAGGTCGAGCTGCACCTGCACCTCGGCGGTGTCCGCCTGTTCCACCTCGTCCTCCGGCACCGTGGACGACAGCGTCCGCGCCTCGGGCCCGACGTCGATCGACACGCCCGCCGACGGTGCCCAGCTGCGCTGAAGCGCCGGGGCGAGGAACTCGCGCGCCGTGTCCCAGTTGTCCGACGTCGTGATCCCGGCCTCCAGGAAGCCCTCGACGATCTCCTCCGGACCGGCTCCGGCGATGGGACCGGAGGCGACGGGGAGGACGTCCACATCCTGCGGCGACTCGCCGAGCTTGAGACCCACCGCGACATCGCCGCTCGTGGGCAGACCGGCGCAGGCGGGGAGGAGCAGCGCCACGATGCCCAGGGCGGCGGCGAGCGCGAGACGTCGCGACCTGCGTGCGCTCACGGTTCCTCCCTCCCCTCGAGCAGCTCCGAGTACATCTCCGCGATCGAGATCGGCTGCGTCGCGTCGCCCAGTTCCGCCAACGGCTCCTGAGGCTCCACCGGGACCGGGCTCGGCCCGTCGAGAACACCGTCGTGGCGAGGGATGGTCAGCACGAAGTTCGACCCGACGCCCAACTCGGACCACACCGCGAGCGTACCGCCGTGCAGGGTGGCGTCGCCCAAAGCGATCGACAGTCCGAGCCCCGTGCCACCGATCGTGCGCTGCCGGGAGGGATCGGCGCGCCAGAACCGGTCGAACACACGCTCGGCGTCGGCCGGGTCCATGCCGAGGCCGAAATCGCGTACACCCGCCGCCACCGCGTGCTGATTGCTGTCGACGGTGACCACGATCGGCCGGCCCTCGCCATGCTCGATCGCGTTGCCGACCAGATTGCGCAGCACCCGTCGCACGCGGCGCGGGTCCATGTCCACCGGCGAGTAGCCGCCCGGCGCGACGAGCCGCAGCTCGGAGCCGCGCCCGTCGGCGAGCGGCCGCATCTGCTCGATGACGTCTTCCGCGAGGTGCGCGAGGCTCGTCGCCTCGAGCTCCAGCTGCACGGACCCCGCGTCGTACCGGCTGATCTCCAGCAGGTCGGACAGCAGGGTCTCGAAGCGCTGCACCTGCGCGTGCAGCAGTTCGGTCGCCCTGGCGGTGGTCGCGTCGAACTCGTCGCGGTGGTCGTTGAGCATGTCGGCGGCGAGACGGATCGTCGTCAGCGGCGTGCGGAGCTCGTGGGAGACGTCCGACACGAAGCGCTGCTGCACCATCGACAGCTCCCCGAGCTCCTTGATCTGCGCCTCGATGCTGTCGGCCATGGCGTTGAACGACCGGCCGAGGGTCGCGAGCTCATCCTCGCCGTGCACCTCCAGCCGCACGCCGAGGTCGCCCGCGGCGAGGCGCGCGCTGGTCTCCGCGGCCTGCACGATCGGCGTCGACACCGTACGCAGCACGATCCACGAGATCGCGGCGACGATCGCCACCAGGCCGATCCCGGCGATCCACAGCGTGCGCTGCACGAACACCAGCGTCTGATCGGCATCGGCCAGGTCGTACGCGAAGTAGATCGCGAACGGGCCGGCCTCCGGCACCTGGAGCTGCTGCCCCACGATGATGCCGGGAACCTCTCCCCCGTCCTCGACCGGCAGCGCGACCGACTGCCACGCCTGGACGTAGTCGAGCTCCTCCACCCTCGTCTTCAGCTCGGGGCTGAGGAGGTTGGCGGTGAGGCCGGCCGTGAAGCCGTTCAGTCGCACCCCTCCCGGCTCGTCCTCGATCTTGAACCCGGCCAGCTGATCGGCGCTGGACGTGCGCGCCAGCGTGTCGGGGATGCTGTTCCACAGGTCGGTGAGCGCCGCGGGGTCGTCGCCCACCTCGGCCACGTCGAGGATGCTCTGCGCCTGGTCGACCGCGCGGCGCGCGTCCTCCAGGGCGACGTTCTTGCGGGAGACGAACAGGTCGTTCTGGATCACGAGCGCCATGGTGACGCACGTGATGAAGATCGCCAGCGAGGTCGCGACCAGGGTGATCGCCAGGGTGCGGAACCGCAGCGACCGCCGCCACAGCGCCGAGATCACGGCCGGCCAGCCACGCCAGTCGCGCAGCACAGCGACGGCCGTGGTCGCTGTCGTCGCGGCCATCGTGCGCCTAGGCGACGCTGCCGGCGCGGTAGCCCACACCGCGCACGGTCATCACGATCTTCGGGTTGTCCGGGTCGAGCTCGACCTTCGCGCGCAGCCGCTGCACGTGCACGTTCACCAGTCTGGTGTCGGCCTTGTAGTGGTAGCCCCACACCTGCTCGAGCAGCATCTCGCGCGAGAACACCTGCTGCGGCTTGGAGGCGAGGGCCACGAGCAGCTGGAACTCCAGCGGCGTCAGGGCGATGGGCGTGGTGCCCCGGCGGACCTCGTGCGCGTCGACGTCGACCGTGAGGTCTCCGATGCGCAGCTGTTCGCTGGTGGTCTGCGGGGTCGGGCGCAGCCGGGTGCGGATGCGGGCGACCAGTTCCTTCGGGTTGAACGGCTTGACCATGTAGTCGTCTGCGCCCACTTCGAGGCCACGCACCACGTCCGCGGTGTCGCTGCGCGCCGTGAGCATGATGATCGGCACCCCGGACTCCGCCCGGATCCGCGTGCAGATCTCGATGCCGTCCATGCCGGGGAGCATGAGGTCCAGCAGCACCAGGTCGGGACGCTGTGCGCGCCACTCGTCGACCGCGCGCGCGCCGTCCGCGCAGAAGACCGGCTCGAAGCCCTCCGTGCGCAGCACGATGCCGATCATCTCGGCGAGCGCCGTGTCGTCGTCGACCACGAGGATGCGTGAGGTCATAACTGTTACCTTATGGCACCGAGTACCGCCCTCCGCAGGTCTGCGCCTCACCGCGAGGATATGACACGATGGGAGCGCACGACGGAGGGAGGCCCGTGAGCGGCCAGACGTGGACCCCAGCCCCCAAGAAGGGGATCATCCCCCTTCATCCGCTGACGTTCAGCATGCTGCTCGGCAAGGCCTTCGCGGCGCTCCGCCACAACCCGAAGGTGCTGTTCGGGTTCGCCGTCGTGATCCAGTTCGTCGTCGTCATCGCGACCGCCGGTGTCATGGGTGTCGTGCTGTTCACCACCTTCACCCGCCTCGAGACGGTGTCTCCCTCGTCGCCCGACTTCGAGGCCGTGCTCGCCGGCACGATCGCCATCAACGTGATCGCCGGGCTGATCGTCGGGCTCGCGTCGATCGCCTTCACCGCGATGATGCAGGGCGTGGTGGCCGCCGACATCGGGTACGCCGCCGTCGGGCGGAAGGCCTCGCTGCGCATGCTCTGGCGCCGCATGCTCCCCGCGTTCTGGCGGCTCGCCGGCTTCGCATCGCTCTCGGTGCTCGCGATGTTCGGCGGCATCGCGATCGTCGTCGCCATCATCGGCGCACTCACCGCCGGCGGTCTGGGCGGCACGCCGGAGCTGATCGGCATCGTGATCATCGTGGTGGTCCTGCTGGCGATCGCCGCGATCCCCCTGACCATCTGGCTGACCACCAAGCTGCTTCTCGTCCCGTCGATCCTGGTACTGGAGCGCGCGCGCTTCCGCGACGCGTTCGTGCGGTCGTGGCGTCTGACGCGCGGCCGGTTCTGGGTCGCGTTCGGAGTGACGTTCCTGATCAGCCTCATCATGGGGCTGGCGATGCAGGTGGTGAGCATCCCCACGGCGCTGGTGTCGTCGTTCCTCGGAACCGTGATCGCGCCGACCGGCGCCAGCGAGCCGAGTGCGGTGATCGGCTACGTCTTCGCCCTCCTCGCCCCGCAGGTGCTGCTGCTGATCCTGCAGGCGATCACGATCGTGGTGCAGAGCACGGGCGGTGTGCTGGTCTACCTCGACTGCCGCATGCGCTACGAGGGCCTGGACCAGACGCTCCTCTCCTATGTGGAGCGCCTCGACCTCGGTGCGAGCGAGGATCAGCTCGGCGACCCGTTCGTGGTGGACACCGCCCGCGCCGTCACCTCCGCCCCGCCGCCGCGTCAGGTTCCGGAGCACGTGATGATGACGCAAGGGTACGGGTACCCCCAGGCCGCGCCGCAGCCGTATCCCTATGGTCCACCGCCGACCGGGACGGCCCCGGAGTTCGGTGGCGCGCCCTCGCCCGCATACCCGCCCGCACCCGCGCCCGCGTACCCGCCCGCACCCGGGTACCCGTCGACCACCGCGTACCCGCCCGCACCC
>NZ_SSDM01000018.1:0-13574 GCF_004794375.1 Microbacterium sp. K35
CGCGGCGATTTCGTCCGCACGGGTATGAGCCAGGAGGGCATCCGATGAGCGCCATCGCCGACACCACCACCGCGACCGGCACCCTGGAGGCGCGGAATCTGGTGAAGGACTTCACCCTGCGCTCCGGGTTCCGCACGAGTGTGTTGCATGCGGTGAAGGACGTGTCGTTCACGATCGAGGCCGGGAAGACGGTCGCGCTGGTGGGGGAGTCGGGGTCGGGGAAGTCGACGATCGCACGGATGCTGATGAAGCTGGAGACGCCCACCTCCGGGTCCATCCTCCTCGACGGTGTCGAGTCGGGCACCCGGGGTCGGGGGTTGGAGCGGTACCGGTCGGATGTGCAGATGGTGTTCCAGGACCCGTTCGCGTCGTTGAACCCCTTCCACACGATCGTGCATCACCTGGAGCGTCCGATCCGCCTGCACCACCCGAAGCTGTCCGGGACGGCGGTGCGGGCGCGGGCGATCGAGCTGCTCGAACGGGTCCGGCTGACCCCGGGGGAGAGCTTCGCCGAGCGCCGCCCGCACGAGCTGTCCGGCGGGCAGCGGCAGCGCGTCGCGATCGCGAGGGCGCTGGCCCCAGGGGCACGGTTCATCGTCGCCGACGAGCCGGTGAGCATGTTGGACGTGTCGATCCGGCTCGGGGTCCTGAACCTGCTGGCCGAGCTGCAGCGGGAAGAGAACCTGGGCGTGCTGTACATCACCCACGACCTCGCCACAGCCCGCCACTTCTCCGATGAGATCATGGTGCTCTACAAGGGCGACGTCGTCGAACGCGGACCCGCCGACCAGGTCATCCTCCACCCCCAACACGACTACACCCGCACCCTCCTCGGCGCCGCCCCCGAACCCGAGAACCTCGGCCGCCTTCGCGACCACGTCCGCGCTGAACTCGGCATCGCCTGAGTCGGTCGCGGGGAAGGAACACACACCATGGCACAGATCGACCCAGGCACCTCGGCATGGCTGCGCACCAGGAACGATCGCGAAGCGCTGCGACTCATCCTCGAGCACGGCCCGCTGACCCGCACGCGACTCGGCGAGCTGTCCGGGATGTCGAAGCCGACCGCCACGCAGATGATCGCGCGACTCGAGCGCGCCGACCTCGTGCTGCCGGTGGGGGAGGTCGCGGGCAGTCGCGGCCCGAGCGCGGTGAGCTGGGGCGTGCGGACCGACCGGGTGGCGGGGGTCGCGGTGAGCATGCTCGACGGCAGCATCCAGGCGACGCTCGTCGACGCCACCGGCCAGGAGCATCCGGTGGTCGACCTTCCGGTGATCGGCGAGGAACGCTCGCCCGAGCAGGACATCGCGCGCGCCGTCGATGCCGCATGCGCCGCCGCCGGAGCCGACCGCGACACGATCGAGGCCGTGACGATCGGCGTGCAGGCCGCGGTGGGTCAGGGGCAGGACACCCTGTCGCTCACGGACTCGCTGCCGGGGTGGCCCGCGACGGGCGCCAGAGCCCGGATCGAGGCCGCGCTCGGTGTCGCGGTGACGCTGGAGAACGACGTCAACCTCGCCACGATGGCCGAGCGTGCGGTCGGCGTGGCCCAGGACGTCGACAGCTTCGCGTTCCTCTGGGCGGGTGTGGGCCTCGGTGTCGGCGTCGACCTGGGCGGCACCATCCACCGCGGCGCGCACGGCAGTGCCGGGGAGATCGGCTACCTGACCGTGGCCGCCGGCACCGGTCAGCCCGGAGCCGTGACCACGGATCTGCTCGGCTCGCAGGTGATCCTCGACCTCCTGCCCCCCGACGACGACGGCCTCGCCGCACTCGCGCTGCACGACGAGGTGCTGCGGATGGTCGCCGACCGCATCGCGCTGACCATCGAGCCCGTGCTGGTCGTGCTCGACCCCGCCCTGATCGTGCTCGGCGGGCCGACCAACCTCGCGGGAGGACAGCGGCTCGCCGAGCTCGTGGCCGAGCGTGCCGCGGGAGAGGAACGGCCGACCCCGGAGGTGCGCCTGAGCGGAACGGGCGACAGCGCCGTGCTCCTCGGTGCCCGCCGGCTCCTGGTCGAGCAGATCCGCACGATCCTCGAAGACCGCATCCCCACCGACTGACGCCCACCGGGCACCCGCCCGAACAAGGAGGACAGATGAAACTCGCCATCGTCGGCGGAGGATCGACCTATACGCCGGAGCTGATCGACGGGTTCGTCCGGCTGCAGCGTGAACTGCCGATCGAGGAGCTCGTGCTCGTCGACACGGATCCCGACCGCCTGAGGCTCGTGGGCGGCATCTCCCGCCGCATGATGGCGCGGGGAGGGCATCCCGCGCGACTGCTCACGACCACCGACCTCGCGGCGGGTGTGAGCGACGCCGACGCCGTGCTCATCCAGCTCCGCGTGGGCGGCCAGGACGCCCGCGAGCAGGACGAGAGCTGGCCGCACGACGTCGACTGCATCGGGCAGGAGACCACGGGCCCCGGCGGACTCGCGAAGGCGCTGCGCACGGTCCCGGTGGTGCTGCGCATCGCCGACGTCGTGCGTCGCCACGCCAAGCCCGAGGCGTGGATCGTGGACTTCACCAACCCGGTCGGCATCGTCACCCGCGCCCTGCTGGAGGACGGGCACCGCGCCGTCGGACTGTGCAACGTGGCGATCGGCTTCCAGCGGCGTTTCGCCGAGGAGGCCGGAGTCGCGCCCGACCGCGTCACCCTCGCCCACGTGGGGCTCAACCACCTCACCTGGGAGCGCGGCGTGTACATCGACGGCGTCGACCAGCTCCCCGCGGCCCTCGCGACGCGGGGGCGAGAACTGGCCGACACGGTCGAGCTCCCGCCCGCCCTGCTCGCGCAGCTCGGCGTGCTGCCCTCTTACTACCTGCGGTACTACTACGCGCACGACGAGGTGCTGCACGAACAGCGTCACCACGCGACCCGCGCGGTCGAGGTGCGCGCGATCGAGCACGAGCTGCTGGCGCTCTACGCCGACCCCTCCGTCGACACCAAGCCCGAGATCCTCGAGCGGCGCGGCGGGGCGTTCTACTCCGAGGCGGCCATCGAGCTGCTGATCGCGATCCGCGGGGGCGCCGAGGTGCCGCGCGTGGTGAACCTCCGCAACGACGGGGTACTGCCGTTCCTCCCCGACGACCACGTGATCGAGGTGCCCGCCCGGTATCGCGACGGTCGCTTCCTCGCCGAGCCCGTGGCGGCACTGCCCGACGACATCCGCGGACTGATCTCCGCGGTCGCAGGCTACGAGCGGCTCGCGCTCGACGCGGCGACCGCCGGCGGGCGTGACCGCGTGCTGCGGGCGATGCGTGCGCACCCGCTCGTCCTGCAGCACGAGCGCGCCGAGAAGCTGACCGATCTGCTGCTCGCCGCCAACGCGCGATACCTGGAGTGGGCGTGACCCGCGGCGACCGGAACCGGCTCGTCCTCGCGGCGGACGGCGGCGGCTCCAAGACCGACGTGGTGCTGCTCGACACCGCGGGAGAGGTGCTCGCGTGGGAGCGCGGGACCGGGTCGAGCCCGCAGATCGACGGACTCGCCCCGTCGGTCCGCGTGATCGACGGGCTCGTGCGGCGCGCCCTCGGCCACCGCGACCCGCGTGACCTCGACGTCGTGGGGCTGTACCTGTCCGGACTCGACCTCGCGGAGGAGATCGCGGCGTTCCGTGCGGCCATCGCGCCGCTGCCCTGGTCGCCGGGCGCGATCGTGGAGAACGACCTGCACGCACTCCTGCGCGCCGGAACCGACGCGCCGGACGCCGTCGCCGTGATCTGCGGCACGGGCATGAACGCCATCGGGGTGCGGGCGGATGGGGCGCAGGTGCGCTTCCCCGCGTTGGGCCCGCTCTCGGGCGACTGGGGCGGGGGCGCCGAACTGGGCGACGCGGTCGTATGGCACGCCGCACGGGCCGAGGACGGCCGGGGACCGCACACCCTGCTGGTCGAGCGGCTTCTCGCCGCGGTCGACGCCTCCTCGGTCGCCGCGCTCATCGAGGACGTGCACCTCGGACGACGGCCGGCTCAGGCCTTCGCGGCTCTCGCACCGCTGCTGTTCGAGGCGGCGGCCGCGGGGGACGAGGTCGCACGGCAGGTGGTGCGGCGTCAGGCGGACGAGGTCGTGGCGTTCGTGCGCGCCTGCGTCGACCGGCTCGGGCTGCGCGCGGTCGAGCTGCCGGTGCTGTTCGGCGGCGGAGTCGCACGAGGCCGAGACCCGCTGCTGCTCGCGAGCATCCACGCGGGGCTTGCGGAGCACGCGCCCTCGGCGCGGCTGGAGATCGTGGACGCGCCGCCTGTGCTGGGGGCGGCGCTCCTCGTGCTCGACGCCGCGGGGGCGGAGGCGACCGCGAAGGTACGCGCCCGCGACCACCTCAGCTCGGATCTTCGGCACGCGGCCGAACCCGTCGTGGCGCGCTGAGACCGCCCTCGCCGCAACGGGAACGGGCGCCGCGACCGAGTGGTCGCGGCGCCCGTTGCGGTCGAACGATCAGCCGAGGGTGACGGCCGAGCGCAGCAGCGTCGCCTGCTCCGCGGCGTGCACCTTCGACGATCCGGTCGCGGGCGAAGCGGACGCCGGGCGCGAGATCGGACGGAACGTGCGGTCGCCGGGGACATCCGCGAATGCGAGCGCGAGGAACGGCCAGGCGCCCTGGTTCTCCGGCTCCTCCTGCACCCAGACGAGCTCGGCGTTCGGGTAGGAGTCGGTGATGGCCTTGAGCTCGTCGATCGGCGTCGGGTACAGCTGCTCCAGGCGCACCAGGGCCACCTCGGGGTTCGGGTTCTTCTCCAGCTCGGCGCGCAGATCCCAGTGCACCTTGCCCGAGTGCACGAGCACGCGCTTGACGGCCGAACGGTCGAGACCGCGGTCGTCGTCGATGACCGGCTCGAAACGGCCCTGCGTGAAGGCCTCGACCGGGCTCGTCGCCCCGCGCAGGCGCAGCATCGCCTTCGGGGTGAACACGATCAGCGGCTTGCGCGGACGGGCGTAGGCCTGGCGGCGCAGCAGGTGGAAGTGCGAGGCCGGGGTCGACGGACGCGCGACGATCATGTTCTCCTGAGCGCACAGCTGCAGGAAGCGCTCGATGCGGGCGGAGGAGTGATCCGGTCCCTGGCCCTCGTAGCCGTGGGGGAGCAGGAGCGTGACGCTGGACTGCTGACCCCACTTCTGCTCGGCGGCGGAGATGTACTCGTCGATGACCGACTGGGCGCCGTTGACGAAGTCGCCGAACTGCGCCTCCCACAGCACGAGCGCTTCGGGCGCCTCGACCGAGTAGCCGTACTCGAATCCGAGCGCGGCGTACTCGCTGAGCAGGGAGTCGTAGACGAAGAAGCGGCCCTGCGCGTCGGACAGGTTCGACAGCGGCAGCCACTCCTGGCCGTTCGCGCGGTCGTGCAGCGCGGCGTGGCGCTGGACGAACGTGCCGCGGCGCGAGTCCTGTCCGGCGAGCCGCACCGGGGTGCCCTCGACCAGCAGCGACCCGAAGGCGAGGAGCTCGCCGAAGCCCCAGTCGATGTTGCCGTTGCGGCTCATGTCGAGGCGCTTCTCCAGCAGCTGCTGGATCTTCGGGTGCACCGTGAAGCCCTCGGGCTTGTTCACGAACGCGTCACCGATCAGCTGGATGACCTCGGCGGGGACGCCGGTGATCTCGGGTGCGCCCACCTGGTCCTCGACCGGCGGGAGCTCGGGCGCGATCGGCGTGGCACCCGTCTCGGCGGCGTGCGTCTCGGCGAAAGCGATCTCCAGGCGGTTCTGGAAGTCGGCCTTGGCCTCGTCGTACTCCTCCTCGGTGATGTCACCGCGACCGACCAGCGACTCCGTGTACAGGCGGCGCACCGACCGCTTGGCCTGGATGAGGTCGGTCATGAGCGGCTGCGTCATCGACGGGTCGTCGCCCTCGTTGTGACCGCGACGGCGGTAGCAGACCAGGTCGATCACGACGTCGCGGTGGAAGCGCTCGCGGTACTCGAACGCCAGCTGCGCGACGTGGATGACGGCCTCGGGGTCGTCGCCGTTCACGTGGAAGATGGGCGCCTGGATCGTCTTGGCCACGTCGGTCGCGTACACCGAGGTGCGGGCGTCGCTCGGGGTGGTCGTGAAGCCCACCTGGTTGTTGACCACGACGTGGATGGTGCCGCCCGTGCGGTAGCCGCGCAGCTGCGACATCTGCAGGGTCTCCACGACGACGCCCTGACCGGCGAAGGCCGCGTCGCCGTGCACGAGGATGGGCAGCCAGGCGAACGTGCCGATCGGCTTACGGTCCTGCTTGGCGCGGACGATGCCCTCCAGCACGCCGTCGACGGTCTCGAGGTGCGAGGGGTTGGCGGCGAGGTACACCGGGAGCGAGGAGCCGTCGTCGGCGACGAACGTGCCCTCCGTGCCGAGGTGGTACTTCACGTCGCCGGAGCCGCGCTGGTTGCCGGGCATCTGCGTGCCCTCGAACTCCCGGAACACCTGGCCGTAGGTCTTGCCGGCGATGTTGGTCAGCACGTTGAGGCGGCCGCGGTGGGCCATGCCGATCGCCGCGCCCTCGAGGCCCGCGGTCGCCGCGCCCTGGAGGATCTCGTCGAGCAGCGGGATGAGCGACTCGCCGCCCTCCAGCGAGAACCGCTTCTGGCCGACGAACTTCGTCTGCAGGAAGGTCTCGAACGCCTCGGCCTCGTTCAGCTTGCGGAGCACCCGCAGCTGCTCGTCGTGGCCGGGCTTCTGGTACTTGACCTCGACCTTCTCCTGGAACCAGCGGCGCTGCTCCGGGTCCTGGATGTGCATGTACTCGATGCCGAGCGTGCGGCAGTACGAGTCGCGCAGCACGCCGAGGATGTCGCGCAGCTTCGCCACGCGGCGCCCGCCGAAGCCGCCCGTGACGAACTCGCGGTCGAGGTCCCAGAAGGTCAGCCCGTGGCTCTCGATCTCCAGGTCGGGGTGCGAGCGCTGCACGTACTCGAGCGGGTCGATGTCGGCCATCAGGTGGCCGCGCACGCGGAAGGAGTTGATCAGCTCCTGCACGCGGGACTGCTTGTCGACGCGCTCGGCCAGGTCGACCGCGATGTCGGGGTTCCAGCGGATCGGCGCGTACGGGATGCGCAGCGCGGCGAAGATGTCGTCGTAGAACCCGCGCTGCCCGATCAGCAGCTCGTGCACCTTCTTCAGGAACTCGCCGGACCCTGCGCCCTGGATGACACGGTGGTCGTAGGTGCTGGTGAGCGTGATGGTCTTGCCGATCGCGAGCTCGTTGAGCGTCTTCTCGCTCGCGCCCTGGAACTCGGCGGGGTACTCGAGGGCGCCGGCGCCGATGATGCAGCCCTGGCCCTTCATGAGACGCGGCACCGAGTGCACCGTGCCGATGCCGCCAGGGTTGGTGAGCGACACCGTGGTGCCCTGGAAGTCGGTGGCGGTGAGCTTGTTGCCGCGGGCGCGGGTGACCAGGTCTTCGTACGCGGCGAGGTACTCGGTGAAGGTCATGGTGTCGGCGCGCTTGATGCTCGGCACCATGAGGGCGCGCGTGCCGTCGGGCTTGGGCAGGTCGATCGCGATGCCGAGGTTGACGTGCGCGGGGGCGACGACGGAGGGCTTGCCGTCGACCTCGGCGTAGAACACGTTCTGGCTGCGGAACTCGTCGAGCGTGCGGATGAGCGCCCAGCCGATGAGGTGCGTGAAGCTGACCTTGCCGCCGCGCGTGCGGGCCATGTGGTTGTTGATGACGATGCGGTTGTCGATCATCAGCTTGGCGGGGACGGTGCGGACGCTGGTCGCGGTGGGGACGGTGAGCGACTCGTCCATGTTCGCGGCGAGGGTCTTGGGCAGACCGCGCAGCGGCGTGACCTTGTCCTCTTCGGAGGACTCGACCGGCTCCTTCGACTCGGGCTTGGGCTTCGGCGCCTGCGCGGGGATCGGGGCGGCCGCGGCGGGCTTGGCCGTCGTGCGGGCGACGGGCTGCGCACCGATCACGGGGATGGGCGCGGTGACCGGATGCGCGGGTGCGGCTGCGGTGTCAGCCGGAGCGGATCCCGTCGCGCTCGTCCCGGCGGCGGTGGCCTCGGAGTGGTACTGCTCCAGGATGGGCCACCACTCCTTGTCGACCGAGTCGCGGTTCTCCTTGAACTGCTCGTAGAGCTCTTCGACGAGCCAGGAATTGGCTCCGAACCCCCCGTCGCCACCGACGCCGGTCACCTGGTTCGACACGCTCTATCGCCCTCTTTCATCGCTGAAGATCTTCGGTGCGGAGGCACGACGCAGGAATGCGTTCGGGCGCGCACACTCTCGACCACCAAGCCTAACCTGTTTCGCCCGGGTAATCGTCGAAGCCACCCGCCCGCGCCGTCCCGATCTCGGTACCGTGGAGGCATGGAGTTCTCAGGCGCGCAGCCCACCGTCGATCTGACCTATTCGGACGTCTTCCTGGTGCCGCGCCGGTCGGGCGTCACCAGTCGGCTCCAGGTCGATCTGGCCCCGCACGACGGCACCCCGGCGACCCTGCCGCTGGTGGCCGCGAACATGAACTCGGTCACCGGGCCCCGCCTCGCCGCGGTGCTCGCCCGGCGCGGTGCGCTCGGCGTGCTGCCGCAGGACCTCCCGCTGCAGGAGCTCGACGCGGCGATCCGCGATGTGAAGAGCCAGCCCGTGCTGTGGGACACGCCGATCGTGCTGCCCCCGCACGCCACGGTGGCCGAGGCGCTGCGACTGCTGCCGGCCACCAGCGGTCACGGGATCGTGGTCGCCCAGGGGTCCGGCCCGATCGACGTGGAGCGGATCCTCGGCATCCTGCCGGCGACCCGCCTCGCGACCGCCCTCCCCGACGCGCAGCTGGGCGACCTTGTCCACCGCGGCAGCCCGTCGATCGACGCCGACGACATCGGCTCGGAGCGGCACGCGTTCGACGTGATCACCGAGGCGGACGTCGACATGGTCACCGTGGTCCACCATGGGCACCTCGTCGGCACGCTGAGCGCCCGCAGCGCCCTTCGCGCCACGCTGTACCGCCCCGCCGTCGACGCGGACGGACGACTCGCGGTGGCCGCGGCGGTCGGCATCAACGGCGACGTCGCCGCGAAGGCCCGCGCGCTCGCCGGTGCCGGGGTGGACGTGCTGGTGCTCGACACCGCCCACGGCCACCAGGAGGGCATGCTCCGCGCACTGCGCACGGTGGCCGAGCTCGGCCTCGGCCTCCCGATCGTCGCGGGCAACATCGTCACGGCCGACGGCGTGCGCGACCTCGTCGATGCGGGGGCCACGATCCTCAAGGTCGGCGTCGGCCCCGGCGCGATGTGCACGACGCGCATGATGACCGCCGTGGGGCGCCCGCAGTTCTCGGCAGTGCTGGAGACGGCGCAGGCCGCCCGCGAGGCCGGAGCGCACGTGTGGGCGGACGGGGGAGTGCGCTACCCGCGCGACGTCGCTCTCGCACTGGCAGCCGGCGCGGCCTCGGTGATGATCGGCTCGTGGTTCGCCGGCACGATCGAGGCGCCGGGCGAGCTGCAGCGCGACGCGGAGGGCCGCCTGTTCAAGGAGTCGTGGGGGATGGCGTCGACCAAGGCCGTGCAGGCGCGGTTCGAGCGCCTCGACGCATACGAGCGCGCCCGCAAGGAGCTGTTCGCCGAGGGCATCTCCTCCTCGAAGATCTACCTCGACCCGCTGCGGCCGGGTGTGGAGGACCTGCTCGACATGATCACGTCCGGCGTGCGGTCGTCGTTCACGTACGCGGGTGCCGCGACCGTGCCGGAGTTCTACGAGCGCGCGCTGGTCGGCCTGCAGTCCGCGGCCGGCTACGAGGAGGGCAAGGCGCTGCCGGTGAGCTGGTAGCACGGGCGCGGTCATGGCGGCGTTCTGTAGAATCGAGCGCACTATGGACGACCCCCCCAGTTGCCGAACATCGCCCCACCGTCCCGAACTCTCCGCGGAGAGGAATAGCTGATGGATTTCATCATGTTGGGCGTGGGGCTCCTGCTCACGGTCGGCACCGGCCTCTTCGTCGCGAGCGAGTTCGCCCTGGTCAATCTCGACCGGGCCGAACTGGAGGCGCGACAGGCCCGGGGCGAATCCCGGCTCTCGCTCACGATCAGCGCTCTCAAGCACACCTCGACGCACCTGTCGTCCGCGCAGCTCGGCATCACGCTGACCACGCTGCTCACCGGTTACACGATGGAGCCGGCGCTGTCGAACCTCCTGCGCCCGACGCTCGTCGCCTGGAGCATCCCCGAGGCCGCGGTCGCCCCGATCGCGACCGTCGTGGCGATGTTCGTGGCCACGGTGCTGTCGATGATCCTGGGTGAGCTGGTCCCGAAGAACTTCGCGCTCGCGCTGCCCCTGGCGACCGCGAAGCTCGTGATCCCGTTCCAGACCGCGTTCACGGCCGTGTTCAAGCCCGCGATCGTGGTGCTCAACGGCAGCGCGAACGGCGTGCTGCGCGGCATGGGCATCGAGCCCAAGGAGGAGCTGTCCGGCGCCAGGAGCGCGGAGGAGCTGTCGTCTCTGGTACGCCGCTCCGCGAGCGCCGGGCTGCTGGAGGCCGACACGGCGACGCTGCTCGACCGCACCCTGACGTTCTCACGCCTCACGGCCGCCGACGTGATGACGGCCCGTCCGAGCATGCACGCGATCGCCGCGGGCGACTCGGTCGACGACGTGATCCAGCTCGCGCGCCGCACGGGCCACAGCCGCTTCCCGGTGTTCGACGAGGACCTCGACGACATCACCGGCGTCGTGCACCTGAAGGCCGCGATCGCCGTGCCGCGGGAGCGGCGGGCCGAGGTGCCCGTCGGCGCCCTGGCGACCGAGCCGCTGCGCGTGCCGGAGACCGCCCACGTCGACGCGCTGATCTCCGACCTCCGCGGCCGCGGCTACCAGCTGGCCGTCGTGGTCGACGAGTACGGCGGCACGGCGGGCATCGTGACCCTGGAGGACCTGGTGGAGGAGCTCGTGGGCGAGGTGTCCGACGAGCACGACCGCACGCGGGCCGGCATCATCCGCAACCGCGACGGGATCACGTTCCCCGGCGAGCTGCGCCCCGATGAGCTGCGCAGCCGTGCGGGCGTCGACGTGCCGGAGGGCGACGTGTACGACACCGTGGGCGGCTACGTCATGAGCGTGCTGGAGCGCGTGCCGGTCGTCGGCGACGAGGTGCCGCTGGAGAGCGGCACGCTGCACGTCGTCCGGATGGACGGCCGCCGGGTGGACCGGGTGCGCTACGTGCCCAGACCGGACTCCCTCGAGGCCGAGGAGGTGTCGCGATGAGCGATTGGGTCGGCCTCGCCTGGCTGGTCGTGCTGCTGGCGGCGAACGCGTTCTTCGTCGGCGCGGAGTTCGCGGTGATCTCCGCGCGGCGCTCGCAGATCGAGCCGCGCGCCGAGCGCGGGTCCCGGGCCGCGAAGACGGCGCTGTACGCGATGGAGCACGCCACGCTCATGCTCGCGACCTCGCAGCTGGGCATCACGATCTGCTCCCTGCTGATCCTGAACGTGTCGGAGCCGGCGATCCACCACCTGCTCGCGGTGCCGATGCACGCGCTGGGCTGGGCCGACGGCGCGGTCGACGTGGTCTCGTTCGTGATCGCGCTGCTCGTCGTCTCGTTCCTGCACGTGGTGTTCGGCGAGATGGTGCCGAAGAACCTGGCGTTCTCGGTGCCCGACCGCGCGGTGCTGATCCTCGCGTCGCCGCTGGTCTGGATCTCGAAGGTGTTCATGCCGGTGATCTGGCTGCTCAACGCGGCAGCCAACGGCGTGCTACGGCTGTTCCGCGTCGAGCCGAAGAACGAGGCGGCCTCGACCTTCACGCTCGACGAGGTGGCCACGATCGTGAGCCAGTCCCGTCGCGAGGGCGTGCTGATGGACACCGCGGGCACCGTGACCGCCGCCGTCGAGTTCACCGACAAGAAGGCGCGCGACGTGGCGGTGCCGCTGGGCGACCTCGTGACGCTGCCGCAGACCACGACGCCGGACGACATCGAGAAGGCCGTGGCCCGCTACGGGTTCTCGCGCTACGTGATCGTCGACGACGAGGACACCCCGATCGGGTACGTGCACCTGAAGGACATCCTGCGCGCCTCGGAGGGGCCGGACGCGGACACGAAGGTGCACGAGCCGATCCCGGGCAAGCGGATCCACCACATGGTCCCCGTGCAGGAGGACACCGACCTGGAGGACGCGCTCGCCGTGATGCGACGCGCCGGCCGTCACCTGGCGAAGGTGCGCGACTCGGCGGGCGAGACGACGGCGGTGCTGTTCCTGGAGGACATCCTGGAGGAGCTCGTCGGTGAGGTGCAGGACGCGACGCGGCGCGTGCGCGGGCACTGACACCACAGCCGTCCAGCGCGAAGGCCGCCGTTCCCGATGGGGCGGCGGCCTTCGTCGTCGAGAGGCGGTTCAGCGCCAGCGGGCGCGCTCGTACTGCGGCGGCCACGCGACCTCGGCACCGAGCTCGTGCGCCGCACGCAGCGCGAAGTGCGGGTCGCGCAGCCACTCCCGACCGGCGAAGATCGCATCCGCCGCGCCGTCGGCCAGCACCTGCTCGGCATGTGCGGCCGCGGTGATGAGGCCGACCGCCGACACCGGGATGCGGCCGCCCTGGCGCACGGTCTCCGCGAGCGGCACCTGGTAGCCGGGCGACACGGCGATGCGCTGGTGCGCGACGAGCCCGCCGCTGGACACATCGATCAGGTCGGCGCCGTGCTCGGTCGCCCACGCCCCGACCACTGCGGCCTCGTCTGGCGTGAACCCGCCCTCGGCGTGGTCGGTCGCCGAGATCCGCACGAACACCGGGACGTCGTCGCCGGCGGTCGCGCGCACGGCGTCGAGCACCCGCAGCAGCAGCCGGGCACGGTCGTGGAGCGAGCCGCCGTACTCGTCGTCGCGGTGGTTCGACAGCGGCGACAGGAACTGGTGCAGCAGGTAGCCGTGCGCGCCGTGCAGCTCCAGCACGTCGAATCCGGCGTCGAGCGCGCGCCGGGCCGCCGTGGCGAACGCCTCGACCACGCGGTCGATGCCCGCCGCGTCGAGGGCGACCGGATCCGCGAACCCGTCGAAGGCCACGGCGGACGGAGCCACGGTGGTCCAGCCGCCCTCGGTCGCGGGCACGGAGCCGCGCTCGGGCGCCCACGGCCACCATGTCGACGCCTTGCGACCCGCGTGCGCGAGCTGGATGCCGGCGAGCGAGCCCCGGTCGTGGATCGCCCGGACGACGGGGGCGAGGGCGTCGCGCTGCTCGTCGGTCCACAGCCCGAGGTCGCGCGGCGAGATGCGACCCTCCGGCACCACGGCGGTGGCCTCGGCGACGATCAGCCCGGCGCCGCCCGAGGCGAACTGCGCCAGGTGGGCGTGGTGCCACTCCTGCGCGACGCCGTCGAGGGCGCTGTACATGCACATCGGGGAGACCCACAGGCGGTTGCGGAACGTGGTCGAGCGGATGGTCAACGGGGAGAAGAGGAGGCTCACGGTTCGACGCTACCGGGGCTCGGGAGGCGGCGGGGCCGCCCGCTAACGTGGAGGCATGAGCGAAGCGCGCGAGTGGTCACGCGGCGACACGGCCCGGTTCGTCCGCGCCGCGACGCGCGACGACGACAAGTACTCGCGCGGCGTGGTGGCCCTGCGCACCGGTTCGCCCGCGTACCCCGGGGCCGCCGTGCTCGGGGTACG
>NZ_SSDM01000205.1:0-10387 GCF_004794375.1 Microbacterium sp. K35
CGGCGGCGGCCACGGCGGCCCCCGCGTCGTCGAGCATCGCGATGGCGCGACTGAGGCTGCGCTGCAGCTCCCGGTCGCCGCGCCCGAGCTGGGTCGCCAGCTCCCGCGCGAGCGCCGGCCGCTCCTCGTCCGGCACGAGCCCCGCCGCGGCGCGCCACGCCGCGCGTGCGACCTCGGGGTCGTCGTCGCGCAGCAGCTCGGGCGACACCGCGAGCCAGGCACGACGGTCGCCGATCTTCGACAGCGTGTGCAGGGCCTGGCTCCTGGCCTGCGCCACGGGTGACCGCAGCTCCGGCAGGAGACGGTCCACGGTCAGCTCGGCGTCGTGTCGGGTGAGTGCCCACGTGAGCATGTCGCGCACGAAGAAGTCGGGCTCCACCGCGCTCTGCTCGACGAGCACGTCGATGTAGCAGGGGTCCGGCGTGGTGCCGGCCGTGAGAGCGGCCTGCAGGCGCGCCGAGGACGCGGTCGACTGCAGGGCAGCGCGCAGTCGCGACGCCGGGTCGAGGGGATGCTGTTCGGTCATGGTTGCCTCCGCCGTCCATTCCACACCTTGTCACGATGACAGGGTCAAGCGCTGCCCGGTCGACGGCGCCCGCACGGCGTACCCTCGAGGCATGAGCAGAGCACTCCTCATCGTCGACGTCCAGAACGACTTCACGGAGGGTGGGGCGCTCGCGGTGGAGGGGGGAGACGCGGTCGCCGAGGCCGTCTCCGCCTTTCTCGCCGTGCACGCGGCCGACTACGACGTGATCGTCGCCTCCCGCGACTGGCACGATGCGGACGGCGACAACGGCGGACACTTCTCCGGCTCGCCCGACTTCGTCGACACGTGGCCGGCCCATTGCGTCGCGGGCACGGCGGGCGCGGACTACGACCCGCTGCTCGACACGACCGCGGTCACCCACCACGTCCGCAAGGGGCAGGGTGTGCCCGCCTATTCGCTGTTCGAGGGCATCACCGACGACGGCGACACCGCCGGGGCCGTGCTCTCGGCCGCCGGAGTCGTGTCGGCCGATGTCGTCGGCATCGCGACGGACCACTGCGTGCGCGCCTCCGCGCTGGATGCCATCGCGCACGGCGTGCGGGTCCGCGTCCTCACCGACCTGATCGCCGGGGTGGCCGCCCCCTCGAGCGAGGCTGCGCTGGCCGAGCTCGTGCACGCCGGCGCGGTGCTGGCCGAGAGCGGCGACGCGTGAGTCGCAGCGTGCTGCTGCTGCGCGCGGTCAACGTGAGCGGGCGCAACAGCGTGCCGATGGCGCGACTGCGCGAGGTGCTGGAGGAGCGGACGCAGCTCGCCGCCGTGTCGACCTACATCGCCAGCGGCAACATCCTCTGCGCGACGCCCGACGACCCCGGGGCGGCCCGCGCGACCGTGCGCCGCCTGATCGCGGAGGAGTTCGGCGTCGACACGCCCGTCATCCACCGCACGCACGCGGAGCTCGTGGCGACGGAGGCCGCGCAGCCGTTCCCCGACGGCGAGGCGAGGTACGTGCACGCGATGTTCCTGGAGGGGCCGCCCGCGCCGGGTGCGGTCGCGGCGCTCGAGCAGCGACTGGTGCCAGGGGAGCGGATCGCGCTGGTGGGTCAGGACCTGTGGATCGATTACGCCGAGGGCGGCGTGCACTCCACGAAGCTCACCACGAGCGTGCTCAACCGTGCCCTGGGGGTGGCCGGAACCGCCCGCAACCTGCGCACCACGCAGAAGCTCATCGACCTCACGGCCTGAGCGGGGCGGGGCGAGGGGGCCTCATCGCTGGTCGGCGTCGGCGGCGTCGGAGCCGTCGGGAGCTGCGGCGAGGGGGCGGCTGAGCGCGCGCGGCGGGAGGTGCGGATGCGCGACGACGTCGACCCGGCGCGTGCCGCAGTCGAGGCAGCGCACGTAGAGCACGACGCCCTCGCTGGTGGGGTGCCGCGACTCCACGAGCCAGGCGTGCTCGTGGCGGTCGACGGGCGGGACGAGAGGGACGGGAAGGGTGTCGGCGGCGGTCATGGGACCAGCGTGATGTAATGGTCTTATGCATCTCAACCCTTACGGCGAGTATGCCGTGCTGCTGGCCGCGTCGCTGGCCAACGACTGGCCGGCCGACCGGCAGGGCATCGAGGAGCGCACGCTCGCCCTCGGGATGACGCAGACCTTCCCGCCCGCCGACGGCGACCACGCCGCGGTGCGGGCGGTGATCGACGACTGGCTCGCCATCGTCGATGCGCCCGACCCCGACGAGCGCGCCGCCCTGCTCAACGCGCAGCTCGCCGCCGCCGGCGCCTATCCGCGACTCGTCGACCACGACGACGAGGGGTGGCACCTGCACTACCGCGACGACGTGCGGTCGTTGCCGTTCGTGCTGCGCGCGACCATCAACCTCGGCACCGCGCTGCACCTGGTCACGCGCGGCATGAACCGGCTTGGACGCTGCGAGGCCGCACCCTGCCGCAACGTGGTCGCCGATGTGACGCGCAACGGCCGCCAGCGGTTCTGCTCCGTGAGGTGCGCGAACCGGGCGGCCGTGCGGCGCCATCGGGCGCGCGTCGGGTGAGGGTCAGGCGGTCTGTCCCGCGTGCTTGCCCTCGCCGATCTCCTCGACCAGCTTCGCGTTGAAGGCGGGGAGGTCGTCGGGGGTGCGGCTGGAGACCAGGCCCTCGTCGACCACGACCTCCTCGTCCACCCAGCTCGCGCCCGCGTTGCGCAGGTCGGTCTTCAGGCTGGGGTAGCTCGTGAGGGTGCGGCCGTCGACCACGCCCGCCTCGATCAGGATCCAGGCGCCGTGGCAGATCACCCCGACCGGCTTGTGCTGCTCGAAGAAGGAGCGGGCGAGTGCGATGGACGCCTCGTCCATGCGCAGGTGGTCGGCGTTCACCACGCCGCCCGGGAGGACGAGCGCGTCGAACTGGTCGGCGGAGGCATCGGCCGCGGTCAGGTCGACCGCCTGCTCGTGTCCGTTCTTGCCCGTGATGGCGGCGCCGTCGGGGGCGATCATGGTCGCGCTCGCGCCCTCCGCGGTCACGGCCTCCCACGGGCTGGTCAGCTCGCTGTCCTCGAAGCCGTCGGTCGCCAGGAACGCCACGCGGTTTCCGCTGAGAGTCATCGTCTGTCCTTTCGCTGGGGGAGTCGCCCGGATCCGGGCGCACCATCACCCTCTCTCGTCGGCCAGGAGCGCGGACAGGGGGTGGCCAGGCGGCCGCGCGGATGATACGAGGGCGGGCTCACGCGAGGTCGCGCTGGAGGGGTATGAGCAGGCGATGCGAGACTCCCGAGCAGCGCGTAGGCGCCGAGCAGCGCGGCCCACACGACGGGCGCCACGAGCACGGAGGCGGCGAGGGGCATCTGCTCCGCGAGGGTCGGTGAGGAGCGTGAAGTCCATCAGGGCGGCCGTCGCACCCCCCGGGAGGTACGGGTACACGAGGTTCGCCCCCGGCACGCGCCTGTTAGATCGGGTGCTGCATCGCCGATCTGAAGCGATCGAAGATGCAGCACCCGCGTCCGGGTGACCCCGGCGCCCGATCCTGGCCGGGGTGCGCGCCAGGATCGCACCGCGTGGACTACGGCCGTGTCTGGGGCCTAGGGAGCCTTCGGCACACCTGCGTCAAGCCTGAGCACGCCCGCGCCGAGCTGCCCGCAGCTCGCGTGCAGGACCTCGGCCGCATCGCCGCCAGGCTGCAGCTCGCCGCGGACTTCCGCCCTACCAAGTGAGCGGCTGGCTAGGACATGCACCTTCGTCACCACCGACACGATCTGAACGCACCTGCACCCGAGGGACTGCGCGGAGCACGATGACCGATTCGCGGCCTCCGCGGAGGCCGGAGGGCGTTAGCATCGTGTCTATGGCACCCGTGACCGAACTCGAGATCCGGTCCGCAGTCCACGAAGCCGTTGTCCGCGACGGGCCCCTGCACGAGTTGGTAATTGACGAGTTCGTGATCGGTGAGCGGGGACGAATCGACATCGCAGTCATCGGCGATCATCTTTTCGGATACGAACTGAAGAGCGATCTAGACACCCTCACGCGTCTGCCACGACAGATGGATGTTTTCGGTGACGTGTTTGACTACTGCACGCTCGTGGTTACGTCGCGGCACCTGCCGAAAGCACGACAGGTGCTCAAACGTGGGTGGGGTCTCGCGGTCGTTGACCGCACATCCGAGGACACTCTCGTCTACCGTCAAGTGCGCCGCGCTCAACAGCGCCAGTCCCGGGATAACCTCGCGCTTGCGAGATTACTTTGGCGTGACGAAGCCCTCCGCGCGCTCGATGCGCTCGGAGCATCCGGTGGCTACCGGAGTCGGACGCGCGACGAACTGGCAGAGCGCCTCGCAGCAGTCACGGAGCGTGATCAGCTTCGAGCTATAGTGACGAGCGCGCTTACGGGTCGCCAAGGGTGGCGAGTCGCGAAAGAACCACATGAAGGTGTCGCGACGTCGCCTCACGGAGGTGTGTCGTCGCGTTTCCTGGCCCGGAGGTTTCTGTCGCAACGTCGCTGATCTGCTGATCTCCCGGGCTGAACGACGGCCCGGAGTAATAGGGGGCCGCAACGATCGCGCGAGCTAGTGCTCGATACTGCGCGGCAGGGTTCGCACGTTCCGTTCCGCGATGCACATACCAGTCTGTGTCCGACGCGTAACGGATGTTCGGGATCGGCGTGAATGCGGCTCCGCCGTACGTCGGTATCCCAACTGCGTAATCGCTGAACACGAGCGGAAGATTGACCGCCCGACGGACAGCTACGAACGCTGCTGCGTCGGTGCGTGGCAGCGCGACGACGGTTCCCCTCGGCACGACTTCGCCGACTGCTGCCGGGAACGCCGAGAAAGAGACAACAATGGAACGCCAGTCGGTATGCGGTAGCTCTCGGATCGCCTGGCCGACAACGGCAGCTCGGATCGTCGCAGAGCCGGTGAGGAGGCCGCCGTCCAGCACGAGATCGACGTCATCGGCGCTGAGTCCGAGATCTTCCAGAGTCGCCTCGATATCAGCGGCGCTATTGATCGTTTCGTCAACGAGCTCTTCGACATCGATTCGCAGGCTGACACCACGGCGGTCCGTAGCGGCGATACTAGCCAGCGCGGCTAGCGTGTTTGGCTCTTCCGTCGTGGTCAACACGGGGACCGCCGAAAAGTCCGCTCGCAGGTTGTCGTAGAGATCGGTCAGAGACGCCGCAAAGGCTGCATCGTCGACACCGTCCGCGTTCAGGATCTGGAGCCAGACGACGTGGTCCGGGTTGGGCCATGCTCGCGCTAGCAAATCCTTCGCCGTCGCCGGGTCGAGGAACTCGAACAGCGGTACGAGCTTGTCGGCTGGAGCGCCCGATATCGCGTCGAGCTCGGCTCGCTTTCCTTTGAGGATCGGGACGTAAGTATCCGCAGGCAAGGGTGCGTTGGGGGAGACCATAGAGCAGTATCCGCATGAATCGCTCGACGATGGGGAGCGACACGCGGCTCCTCAGGCTTTGAGGCTGATTCCCGAGGATGATTCTAAAGCCGCTTAGATCGCGGGTCGGACGAGTCGATCACAGGTTCTTTGAAATCAGGTAGGTCATACACGGCATCTGCTCCCATGTTGAGAAGCTCCCGCGCTACAACCTGATGAAGCGCATCGATTCGGAGGGTAAGGCGTTGAACTTGGTGCTCGCAAAGCCGCTTGAGCGTCGTCGCAGCTTCACGAGACAGCCGCGAAAGACTGGTATGGACCTCCCCGATCCGTGCGATTCCCTTCGCGCTCAACGGGTCCAACAGATCGGCAAAGACAGCACCGGTCTCGAAGCCATTGACGGCGTGCGCAATGAACTTGTTCCGCGTGTCCAGAAAGTACCCGTGAGCGGCGACATCGTTGGAATCCAGACCATCCGTGTCTGCCCGGGCGTGATGGCGCTTGCCAGACGAAAAGGCGCGTCCATACATGGTCACCGAGGAGATCCACAGGGCGTCGATCGCCGAAGGTGATATTTGGTCGCCCTCAAGGTCGCCATCTAGATAAAAGCCTAGGAACGCCGCTGCGAGCGCGAAATCTCGGCGCAGGCTCGCCAAGTCTCGGAGCTCGACGGTCGATGGGGTCGTTACGGTTATGCGGCGCATCCCGGCTGATAAGACAAGCGCGTCGGGCTTTGCGGGATACTGGCTCGCCATAGAACGAGAGTATCTGTAAGCGACAGGAGCCGGGCACGGAGTTTGCCCGACCCCAGCGCCTTCGCGGTACCCCGTAGCGCTCCGCTGTTGAGACGCTCGTTAGCGGCTGCGGCTAGCGCTGGATCTGAGTCAGGTCGACGTCCGCTGTTGCTCAAGAGCTGCTCCGCGCGGCAGGAACAGGGATGGCTTCGATGGCCAGCACGAGTCGAGGCTCGGCGACGGCATACCAGTGGCCTTGCCAGAGCTCACGGTCATCATCAATGTCCTCATACCGATCAACCGCCTTCCGTGCGAGGACCGCCTCGTCGTGGAAGAGGGTTGCCACTTCTCGTGCGGCATCTTGTGTCGCGGCTGACTTGGCATCGAGGCGACCCGCGTCGCGAGCGAGGCGTTCCCGTCGGGACGTGAACATCTGAGTGAGCGCAGCGCCACCGAGGGTGACGAGTCCAGATGCAAGCACCGTTGGCACTGTTCCGAATTCCACATCGACACCATATCGGCGGGCGGGCGGGATTCCGCCGGGACGCTCGACCAACGCGCGGCACTGCCAAGCGCGATCCCAGTGCCTGTGCGGTGGGCCCCGTGGGGCTCGAACCCACGACCCGCGGATTAAAAGTCCGATGCTCTGCCAACTGAGCTAGAGGCCCGTGCTCCCAGTCTAGGGCGCACGACGAAGGGCCGTCGGCGCACAGCTCGCCGACGGCCCTTTCACCTTCCCTGACTCCTCCCGATCAGAGAAGGCCGTGTGCCGGTCGGGTCGCCCGGCACCTCCCCGCGCTTACTGCGCCGGGGGCATCAGGACCGAGTCGATCAGGTACACGGTCGCGTTCGCGGTCTGCACGCCGCCGCAGATGACGTTGGCGTCGTTGACCATCCACTGGTCACCGCTGCCGGTCACCTCGAGGTCGGCGCCCTGCACGGTCGTGTGCATGCCGGCGATGTCGGCCGGCTCGATCTGGCCGGGCACCACGTGGTAGGTGAGGATCGACGTCAGCGTCGCGCTGTCGGTCTTCAGGGCCTCGATCGTGGCGGGGTCGATCTTCGCGAACGCGTCGTCGACCGGCGCGAACACGGTGAACTCGTCACCGTTGAGCGTGTCGACCAGGTTCACGTCGGGGTTGAGCTGGCCGCTCACCGCGGCCACCAGCGTGGTCAGCATCGGGTTGTTCGACGCGGCGACCGCGACCGGGTCCTGCGACATGCCCTGGATGGAACCGGCGCCGTCCGGGACCTCTTCGGCGTAGGCCGCGCAGCCCGGGCCCACGAGGTTCGCGGCGGGGTCCATCTCCATCGGCGTCGACTCCGACGTCTCGGGGGCCTTCGGCTCCGACGACTCCTCCGTCGTGCTGCCGCTGCCCATGGAACACGCGGAGAGCAGGAATGCGCTCGCCAGACCCAGGGTGACTGCTGCGGTGACCTTCTTCTTGGTGCTGAACATGTCGAGCTCCTTCGAAACTCCGGCCACGGCCTCTCCGTGGCGTTGACCGGTGTTCGGAACCGTCTCGGGATCGGATGGGACGAATTCGGAAAAAGTTCGCGAATCCTCCCTCGCGGGGTCCGATCCAATCCATTGGGCGGCCCGGAGCGAACAGAGCCTGACAGAAGCGAGGACCTCATGGACCTGATCATCATCGGCCTGCTCGGCGGGCTCATCACCGGCATCTCGCCGTGCATCCTGCCCGTGCTCCCGGTGATCTTCCTCACCGGCGGCGCGCAGTCGGCGGCCTACGACGGAGAGGCGGTGCCCGCCCGGCGCAGCCGCCCGTACTTCGTGATCGCGGGCCTCGTGCTCAGCTTCACGCTGGTGACGCTCGTGGGTTCGCTGATCCTGGGTCTGCTGAACCTGCCGCAGGACATCATCCGCTGGGTGGGCATCGCGGTGCTGGTCGTGATCGGCGTCGGCCTGATCGTGCCGCGGTTCCAGCACCTCCTGGAGCGGCCGTTCCAGCGCTTCGGGCAGCGTGAGGTGAAGAACCGGGGCAACGGCTTCGGTGTCGGGCTGGCTCTCGGCGCGGTGTTCGTGCCGTGCGCCGGACCGGTCCTCGCGGCGATCATCGTGGCGGGCTCGACCGGCCAGATCGGCGTGGGCACGGTGCTCCTCACGGTGTCGTTCGCGATCGGCGTGGCCGTCCCGCTGCTGGTGTTCGCGCTCGCGGGTCGCAGCGTGGTGGAGCGCATCCGCGCCTTCCGGTCGAAGGAGCGCGCACTGCGCATCGCCGCCGGCATCGCCATGATCGCACTCGCCGTGGGGCTCGTGTTCAACGTGCCGCAGGCGCTGCAGCGGCTCCTTCCCGACTACACGGCTCCGCTGCAGGAGCAGATCGCCGACTCCGAGCAGGTGCAGGACGCGCTGGACCTCGGTGGCCTGGTCAACGACGAGAACAAGGACCTCGACCAGTGCACGAACGGTGCGACCGAGCTCGAGTCGTGCGGCACTGCCCCGTCGATCAAGGGCATCCAGCAGTGGCTGAACACGCCCGACGGCGAGGCGATCGACCTGAAGGACCTCCGGGGGCAGGTCGTGCTGATCGACTTCTGGGCGTACTCGTGCATCAACTGCCAGCGGTCGATCCCGCACGTGGTGGCCTGGGACGAGGCGTACCGCGACGCCGGACTGCAGGTCATCGGGATCCACTCGCCGGAGTATGCGTTCGAGAAGGATCCGGGCAACGTCGCCGCGGGCGTGCGCGACTTCGGCATCGCGTATCCCGTCGCGCTCGACAACACCCTGTCGACCTGGACGAACTACCGCAACCGTTACTGGCCGGCGCACTACCTGATCGACGCGGACGGCACCGTGCGCCACATCTCCTTCGGCGAGGGCAACTACGCGGCGACCGAGTCGATGATCCGGGAGCTGCTGCAGGACGCGGATCCGGACGTGCAGCTGCCGCCGGCGACGGACGTGAAGGACGAGACGCCGGAGCTCGGCTCGACGACACGGGAGACCTTCCTCGGCTCGTCGAAGGACGTGAACTACGGCGGCGGGGACGAGTACCGCCGCGGTGAGGGCAGCTTCTCGTTCCCGAAGGACCAGCCCGACGACAGCTTCGCGCTGGACGGCGACTGGACGGTCGAGACGCAGTACGTGACCCCGACGAGCGACGACGGACGCATCCGCCTGGAGTATCGCGCGGGCGAGGTGCGGATGGTCGTGGCGGGCTCGGGTGAGGTCGTGGTGCGCGATCAGGACGGTGAGGAGCAGACCATCGCGATCGACGGGACGCCTCGCTCGTACGGCCTGGTCGAGCAGGGCGACATCGCGAAGGGAACGCTCACGCTTGAGGTCCCGGCCGGTGTCGAGGTCTATTCCTTCACATTCGGGTGACGTCTGCGCGGGAACGGGGAGGAGATACGGCATGCTTATGGAGATGGTCATCGACGGGATGGACGTCCCGGAGGACGGGGCAGCGCCGAAGGATGCCGTCGCCGACCTCCTCGTCCGCGTCGCGTCCGGTGATCAGGCTGCCTTCGCCGAGCTGTACGACTCCCTGTCCCCGCGGGTCTTCGGCCTCATCCTCCGCGTGCTGGTCAACCGCGCGCAGAGCGAGGAGGTGCTCCAGGAGGTGTTCCTGGAGATCTGGCAATCCGCTTCGCGGTTCGCTCCGAACAGAGGACAGGGACGAACCTGGGTGATGACCATCGCCCATCGACGGGCCGTCGACCGGGTGCGGGCATCGCAGTCGAGCGCCGACCGCGATGTGCGAGCCGGCTTCAAAGACCTCGGTGTCGCGCACGACAGTGTCGCGGAGCGGGTGGAGCTGGGCATCGAGGGAGAGCGGGTCGTCGCGGCGCTGTCAGGGCTTCCTGACGCGCAGCGGGAGGCGCTCGTCCTGGCCTACTACGGCGGTTACAGTCAGAACGAGATTTCGGCGCTCGTGGGGGCGCCGCTGGGGACGATCAAGACACGGATGAGAGACGGGCTGACCCGTCTCCGCACGGCGATGGGGGTGACGGCATGAACGAGAAGGACTTCGCGGAACTCGCGGCGGGTGCCGCGCTCCACGCGCTGTCCGCCGACGACGAGAACCGGTACCGCCGGGCACTCGTGGAGCATCCGGAGTGGGCGGCCGTGGCAGACGTCGACGCGGACAGCGTCGCGCTGCTGGGTGAGGGCGTGACGCCGGTCGCCCCGCCGCCCGGCGTTCGTGCGGCTCTGCTCGCCCAGATCGCCCGGACGCCGCAGGGCGACACTGCCCCGCACGACACCGACGCGCACGACACCGCGGGGCGCCCCCCCCGGGGTCGCGTCCGCCGGTGGCCCCGT
>NZ_SSDM01000206.1:0-2222 GCF_004794375.1 Microbacterium sp. K35
CAGCCGCTCGAACGACGGGGCGGGCAGCAGCGGCGGGGCCTCGACCACGGGCTCCGGCTCCGGCTCCGGCTCGGGTGCCGCGACCCGCGCGTCGAGCATCAGCGACCCGACGGCCTTGTCATGCCAGCCCTGGAAGCGTCCGGAGCCGTCGAACAGCGGGCTGAAGTACCCCACCACGATCGCACCGGCCAGACCGAAGACGATGTTGCGCAACAGGGCACGACCGAAGCCCAGCGGGGCACCGTCCGCCGCGGTGGCCAGGCGCAGACCCTGCGCGCGCATGCCGATCGAGCCCTTTCCGGCCTGCATCACGGTGTAGACGACGAACCACGCCAGCAGCACGAGGCTCACGATCGGCCCGCCGATCAGCAGCGTCAGGAGCGAGGCCTCCAGGCCGCCCGACAGCGAGGTGGCCACCAGCAGACCGCCGCCGAGCAGGATGCCGAGGCCCGCCGCGATCGCGGCGTCGATGACGTAGGCGATCACCCGGCGGGAGATCGGCGCGATCTGCGTGAGCGCGGGCGGCGTCATGGGGTCTCACTCTCGGTCGACGGCGGGGGCGTCTCGTCGTTGCTCTTGATGGTGCCAGGTTCGCGGCGCACGCGCGCGGCCGCCGCCTCCTTCAGGCTCTGGAAGCCCTGCGACACCGCGGTGCCGCCGAGCAGCGAGCGCAGGCTCAGCCGTGCCTTGACGCGCTTCCAGAACCCGGCCTGCTCGCCGAGGCCGCCGACGATCTCGTCGACCTCGCTCCAGAAGGCGTCCACGTCCTGCGCCGTCGGCTCCGTCGGCCCGAACACCTCGGCGTCGGCGCGCTCGGCGAGGGTCGTGACCTGCGGCACCGTCAGCGTCGACGCGACCACGGCCGCCTCCTCGCCGCGGGTGCCGCCCGGGGCAAGCCGCGCGCCGTAGTCGACCGCGCGGTCGGTGAGCTCATCCCACCCGCCGCTGATGCGGTCGGCGGTGCGCGCGGCCGATCGCCGCGCCCGGCGCCTCGCGGCCTTCCACGCCCCGATCACGATGAACGGCGACATGAGCAGCGCGATCACGGCCAGCGAGATCCCGCCGATCAGCAGGATCGCGCCGATGATGCCCGCGAGGTTGAGGCTCTCGTCCTCCGACTCGCGGTCGTCCGGCAGGGTCGGCGGCAGGTCGACCGGCTCCTGCGGCGGAGGCGGCGGCTGCAGCACCTGCGGCTTCGGGTCGACGCGCGGCTTGGTGTTCTGGTCGTTCGGCACCTGGTCCTCGGGCGGCGTGGGGTTGAACGTCACCCACCCGATCCCGTCGAAGTTCACCTCGACCCAGGCGTGCACGGTGTCGCCGGTCGCCTCGAACACGGCCTCGCCCGCCTGCTCCTCGTCGGGGTAGTACCCCATCACGACGCGCGCCGGGATGTCGAGCTGTCCGGCCAGCAGCGCCATCGCCACCGCGTACTGCTCGTCGTCGCCGATCATCTGCTCGCCGCCGATGAGGGTCGAGATGCGCTCGGCCGTGTGACCGGCGCGCGACAGCACCTCGCCCTCCAGGCCGTGGCTGAAGAACCCGCCCTCGGAGAGGAAGTTCTCCAGCGCCCGCACCTGCTCGATCGGGCTCTCCGCCCCCGACACGGTCTCGGCCGCGAGCGCGGTGAGCTCCTCGGGCACGTTGCTGGGCTTCGGCATGGTCACGCGACCGAACGGCACCTCGGCGAGCTGCTCGTCGTCGGGCTGCGTCGGGATCACGGCGTCGACGGCGTACTCGTCGCCCTTCTTCAGCGTCGGGGTGGCGACCGCGGTCCCGGTCGAGGTGTTGACGTAGGTGCCGCGGCGCAGGTCCTCCGCGCGGTCGCCGTCGAACCGGATCTCGTCGAGCTGCCCGGCCGTGGGCATCCACACCCCGCGGTAGCCGTCGATCGCGATCTTGAGCGTCACCGGGATGCCCTCCGCCTCGGGCGCCATCGCCGAGCGCAGCGGGGCGAAGGCGCTCGACGACGTGGGTCCGCCGTCGGTGACGTTGTAGACCATGCCGTCGAACTGGTCCATCACGGCCGTGCGGATGCGGGCGCCCTTGGGCAGCCCCTGCACCGTGAACAGCGTCTCGTCGGCCTCGTCGCGCACGTTCTTGCGGAACGCCTGCAGCGGGCTGGGGTAGTCGCGGATGTCGAACGGCGGGATGATCACGTCGCGGAACACGTGCCGCGGCTGCGCGGGCGCGGCGAGGGCGCTCGTGGCCACGCCCGCCCCGCC
>NZ_SSDM01000019.1:0-4186 GCF_004794375.1 Microbacterium sp. K35
CCGCGCCGGTGCCGAGCTCCGCACGCACGACCCCCGCGCTCGCCGAGCCGCTCACCGAGCGGGAGGCCGAGGTGCTCGCGCTGCTCGCGGATGCCCGCAGCAACGGCGAGATCGCGCGGGCGCTGTACATCGGCGAGGCGACCGTGAAGACGCACGTGTCGCGCATCCTGCAGAAGCTCGGCGCGCGCGACCGGGTGCAGGCCGTGGTGCTCGCGCACCGGCTCGGGCTCGCCTGACGCGGCCGGGGACCGGGCTCCGCGATAGCCTCTGAGCCATGCCGGAAACCGCTCCCCTGTCGCGCCCGATCCTGGCCGGGGTGGTCACGGCACTGGTCGGTTTCACGAGTTCGTTCGCCGTGGTGCTCGCGGGACTCGACGCGATGGGCGCGACCGCGGCGCAGGCGGCCAGCGGGCTGCTGGCGGTGACGGTGACCATGGGCATCGCGTGCGTGGTGCTGGCGTGGCGCTACCGGATGCCGATCACGGTCGCGTGGTCGACCCCCGGCGCCGCGCTGCTGGCCTCCACCGGGGCGATCGAGGGCGGATGGCCGGCGGCCGTCGGGGCGTTCCTGGTCACCGCGGCCCTGATCCTGCTCACGGCGCTGTGGCCCGCGCTCGGCGCCCTGATCGCCCGCATCCCTCCGTCGATCGCGCAGGCCATGCTCGCCGGGGTGCTGCTGCCGCTGTGCCTCGCACCGATCACGGGCGTCGTCGCGAACCCGTGGGGCGTGGTCCCGGTCGTGCTCACGTGGCTGGTGTTCGCGCGCCTCGCGCCGCGCTGGGCGGTGCCGTTCGCATTCCTCGCCGCGGCCGCGGTGGTCGCGGTGACCCTGGTGGCGGAGGGCGACGCGGTCGACCCCGCGGTGCTGCTGCCCCGGGTGGAGCTGACCGCTCCGGTGTTCACGGTCGGGGCGCTCGTGGGCGTCGCGCTGCCGCTGTTCATCGTGACCATGGCCTCGCAGAACGTGCCGGGCATCGCGATCATGCGCAGCTTCGGGTACGAGGTGCCGTGGCGTCCCGCGATGCTCGTGACCGGGCTCGGCACGGCGCTCGGCGCCACCGCGGGCGGGCACGCGATCAACCTCGCCGCGATCAGCGCGGCCCTCGCGGCCTCCCCCGATGCCGATCCCGATGCGCGGCGCCGCTGGGTCGGCGGGGTGTCGACCGGGGTGTCGTACCTGGTGCTCGGCGGGTTCTCGGCGGCCTTCGCGACGCTCGTGGTGCTGGCTCCCGAGGCCGTGATCCCCGCCGTGGCCGGGCTGGCGCTGTTCGCCGCGTTCGGCTCGGCCGTGCAGCAGGCGATCGACGACCCCGGCGAGCGCCTGCCCGCCGTGGTCACGTTCCTCGTCGCCGCGTCGGGCATCGCGGTGCTGGGTGTGAGCGCCGCGTTCTGGGCCCTCGTCGCCGGCCTCCTGGTGCGCACCGTGCTGCACGCCTTCCACCGCTGACCCCCTCCGCCCCACGGCTGAGGAGGGAAGGTCCGCCGCACGGGGGATGCCCTGGAACACGGTGCTCCGTAGCGTGAGGGGCATGACAGGACTGCTCGAACTCTCCGGCATCACCAAGAGCTACGGCTCTCGGCGCGTGCTCGACGACGTCTCCTTCACGGTCGCCCCCGGGCGCCTGACGGGCTTCGTCGGCGGCAACGGCGCCGGCAAGACCACCACCATGCGGATCGTCCTCGGACTGCTGTCGTCGGACGGCGGCCGCGTCGACCTCGATGGCGCCCCGCTCACCACCGCGGACCGCCGCCGCTTCGGCTACATGCCCGAGGAGCGCGGCCTGTACCCGAAGATGAAGGTGCTGGAGCAGATCGTGTATCTCGCGCGACTGCACGGCTTCGCCAAGCAGGATGCCACCGCGCGCGCGACCGCGCTGCTCACGGAGCTCGGGCTCGGGGAGCGGCTGAACGACACGATCGAGTCGCTGTCGCTCGGCAACCAGCAGCGCGCGCAGATCGCCGCCTCCCTCGTGCACGACCCCGACGTGCTGATCCTCGACGAGCCGTTCTCCGGGCTCGACCCGCTCGCGGTCGACGTGGTCGCCGGCGTGCTGCAGTCGAGCGCCGCGAAGGGCGCCTCGATCCTGTTCTCCTCCCATCAGCTCGACGTGGTGGAACGCCTGTGCGACGACCTCGTGATCCTCGCCGGTGGCACGATCCGCGCCGCGGGGTCGCGTGACGCCCTGCGCGCCGAGCACGCCCGCGACCGCTACGAGCTGGTGTCGGCGGGTGACGCGGGCTGGCTGCGCACCGAGCCGGGTGTCACGGTGATCGACTTCGAGGGCGGCTACGCCCTGTTCGACGCCGACGGTCCGGAGACGGCGCAGCGCGTGCTGCAGTCGGCGGTCGCCCGGGGCGACGTCGCGAGCTTCGCCCCCAAGCACCCGTCCCTCGCCCAGATCTTCAAGGAGGTCATCCAGTGAGCGCCCCCACCCCCTCCCCCTCGCGCACGCCCAGCGGCATCTGGCTCGTCGCGGAGCGTGAGATCGGCTCGAAGCTGCGCAGCAAGGCGTTCCTGATCTCCACCGGGATCCTGCTCGTGCTCGCCCTCGCGGGTGTCCTGTTCGGCGGTTTCGCGAGCAAGAACACCGACACCATGCCGGTCGCGGTGACGGCCGACACCGCCTCGGTCGTCTCGGCGATCCCGAACGTCGAGGTCACCACGGTCGCCGACGAGGCCGAGGCGGAGGAACTGGTCCGCGCGGAGAAGGTCGACGCGGCCGTGCTCCCGGCGAGCGGCACCGAGGGTCACACGGGTTACTCGATCGTCGCCCTGCAGGATGCTCCCGGCTCGCTGGTGTCGGCACTGTCTCTGTCGCCCGAGGTCGTGATCCTGGAACCGGTCACCACCAACCCGCTGCTGCGGTACTTCATCGCGATCGCGTTCGGCCTGGTGTTCATGATGGCCGCGGCGACGTTCGGCGGCACGATCGCGCAGAGCGTCGTCGAGGAGAAGCAGACCCGCGTGGTGGAGGTGCTGCTGTCGGCCATCCCCGCGCGCACCCTGCTGGCCGGCAAGGTGGTCGGCAACACGGTGCTGGCGATGGGGCAGATCCTCGCGCTGGCGGCCGTGGCGACGATCGGCCTGATCGTCACGGGTCAACGCGAGGTGCTGACCACGCTCGGTGCCCCGATCCTCTGGTTCGCGGTGTTCTTCCTGTTCGGGTTCATCCTGCTCGCGGCGATGTTCGCGGCGGCGGCCTCGATGGTGTCGCGCCAGGAGGACATCGGCTCCACGACCACCCCGATCACGATGCTGATCATGGCGCCGTACATCCTGGTGATCGTGTTCAACGACAACCCGCTGGTGCTGACGATCATGTCGTACGTGCCGTTCTCCGCCCCGGTCGGCATGCCCATGCGGCTGTTCGTCGGCGAGGCGCAGTGGTGGGAGCCGCTGCTGAGCCTCGTGATCCTGCTCGCGAGCTGCGTGGCCGCGATCGTGATCGGCGCGAAGATCTACGAGAACTCGCTGCTGCGGATGGGCTCGCGCGTCAAGCTCTCCGAGGCCCTGCGCGGCTGATCCCGCACGAGGAAGCCCCCTGCACCGCGGAGGTGCAGGGGGCTTCGGCGTGTGTGCGGCGGCGGGTCAGATGACGCCGTCGGACAGCGAGGTCGGGTTGCCGAAGCGGTGGTTGGTGATCGACACGGCCTGCTCGTGCAGGAACGGCAGGATCTCCACGCGACCCGCACCCGTCACCGCGTGCGACCACACGGCCACATCGGGCGAGCCCTCGAGCGCCTGGTAGAGCGCCGTGGCGTCGCCGCCCACGAGCCGCACGCGCTGCCACGACCGGGCGCCCTTCGCGTAGCGCGTGGTCCAGGCCGCGTCGGACTCCGTCTTCACGGCGACCCCGGCGCCGGAGAGGGCCTTCGTCACGCGCGACGGCAGCGCCGCGGCCGACACGGTGAACGGGCTGCCGCTGCGCAGGGCGGCCGCGAGCACACGCACACCGTCGACGAGCGTCGCGCCCTCCGCGAGGCGCACGTCGACGGCGACCGGGCGGTAGCGGAACACGTTGCGCTCGACCCCGAGGCCGGACTTGTCGCTGACCGCCCCGAACTCGTCCACCCAGGCGCGCTCGTCGGAGGCGGCCGCGCGGTGCAGCCACTCGATCGCGGCCGGGTCGAGCTCGGGCGCGGCGGCCTCGAGCAGCCCCGACACCGCGGGGGTCATGGCGGCACC
>NZ_SSDM01000207.1:0-11604 GCF_004794375.1 Microbacterium sp. K35
CGGGCCCCAGCCACGAGACGGGCTGCCGTGCCCCGCGGCCCGGCTCCAGGTAGTCGTCGCTGCCGCCGGTGCCCGCACCGGCGCCGCGCACGGGGTTGGTGCGGGTGAACGGGTTGGTGCGTGTGAACGGGTTCGTGCGCGTGAAGGGGTTGAGGCCGACGGGGTCGATCGACAGCACGTGCTCGAGGCTCGTGCGCGGCATGGTCGACCGCGACAGGCGCCGTGCCCGCTGCAGCACCCGCCAGGCGTCCGGCGCCACGGGCGACTCGCCCCTGGCCGGCTCGTCGGGCGTGGTCAGGCGCGCGCGCAGGAACCCGGCGACGCCCGGTACCAGCTCGTCGCCGCCGACCTCGCGCTCCGCCGATTCGATCTCGAGCCGCCAGCCGAAGGTGTCGGCGGCGTCGCGCAGCGTGCGCACCTCGCGGTCGTACGCCTCCTGGTCACCGACGGTGCGCGTGATCAGCAGGCGTTCGGGCAGGTACGCGGTGGGGAAGGCGCGGATGCCGTCCACGGGTTCCGTGCTCGGGTCGAGAGCGGTGCCGCGGCGGATCGATCCCTCCGCGCGGTCCTGCCACGTCCATCCCTGGGGCTGCTCCATCGGTCATCCTCTCCGTGCGGGCTCCATCGCCCGCCGTCACAGCTCGAACTGCGGGGTCTCCAGCGTGCGTTCCTCGTCGCCGTCGAGCGTGGTCAGCCGCACGCGGCTGAGCCCGGGCGGGACGTCGTCGAACTGGAAGCGCCCGGTCTCCGCGGGCGTCGTGGTGCGCGTGCGGTCGCCCTGGGCCAGCACGATCCTCGCAGCGGTGGTGTCGACCCAGCCGTCGACGCGGCGCCGTCCGGACGCGGTGGTGGTCACGTGCAGCAGGATGCTCGTGGTGCCGTCGCTGAACTGCAGCGTGAGCGCGTCGGCGTCTCCCCGCACGGCGCCGAGCTGCCCCTCCACGAGGGTCAGCAGCGCGTACTCGCGGTTGAGCCCGTCGGCGGCGACCGCGGCGACCATGCGGTCGATCAGTCCGGCCGGCACCGGGTCGATCTCGTCCCACACGGTGCGCAGGCGCGCGAACAGGCGGGCGTCGTCGTGATCGCTCATGAGCGTCCCCCTCCGGTGTGCGGCGCCGGGGCGTCGAGCAGGTCGCGCAGCTTGGCGAGGCAACGGCTGCGGGTCGGCCCGATGCTGCCGACGGGCATGCCGAGGTCGGTCGCGAGGCGGGCGTAGTCGGGGCGGTCGTCGAAGGCGATCACGCGGAGCAGGCGCTGGCACCGCTCGGTCAGGCGGCGCACGGCGAGCCAGAGTCGGCGGTTCTCGTCGCCGAGCGTCGCGTGGTCCTCGGCCGAGGCCTGTTCGGGCAGGAGGGTGTCGAGGTCGTCGGCCTCGGTCGTGTCGATGCGGCCGTTGGCTTTCGCGGCCTTCCACGCCTCGCGGCGGGCGGTCGTGGTGAGCCAGGCCGACACGGCGCGCGGGTCGGCGATCGAGCCGTGACCGCGGACGAGCCGCAGCCACGTGGTCTGCACCACGTCTTCCGCGAGGGTGCGTTCGAGCCCGTAGGCGCGGACGACGTGCCAGAGCACGGGCGACAGCAGTCGCACGAGCTCATCCATCGCGCGGCCGTCGCCTTCGCGCCATGCGCCGAACAGGTCAGCGGCACGTTCCCACCGTGCCCGGCCGTCGTCGGATGCAGGATCGAGGGGGGCGGCGCCGGAGGCACCGTCGATCATGAAGCCCATTGTGATCACACCTACCAGGAGCACGGCAAGAGCCCGGTGATACATGAGGGCGGGCTTTCCACAGCCGGATCGTGGATGGTATCGTTATTGATACCATCCACGATCATGGGATCTGTGGAAGGCCTCGTTGCACGCATGCGGGCGCAACCGAAAGGCGTGCGATTCGCCGACCTCGTGAAGGTTTGCGATCATCACTTCGGAGAGCCGCGGCAGCGTGGCACCTCCCACCGCGTGTATCGAATGCCTTGGGCAGGAGACCCGCGGGTGAACATCCAGAGCGATCACGGAACGGCGAAGGCCTACCAGGTCCGGCAGGTCCTGGCGGCGATCGACAGACTGAAGGGAGCGGGACATGTCGACAGTGAAGCCTGACCACTACGCATACCGCGTTCGATGGTCCCCGGAGGACGCCGCGTATGTCGGCACGGTTGCCGAGTTGCCTTCGCTGTCCTGGGTGTCGGAGGACCAGGGCGACGCGTTCCGGGGTATCCGACAGCTCGTCGCCGATGTGCTCGACGACATGACGGCGAACGGGGAGGAGCCGCCGGTGGCCATCTCCGACCGCTCCTACTCCGGCAAGTTCCTGGTTCGGCTCACACCGGAGGCGCACCGTCGGCTGGCGATCGACGCGGCGGAGCAGCACGTGTCGCTCAACCGCTTGGCCGTCAGTCGACTGATCGGCGCCTGACTCCCGCCCGCCCTCGCGCTACTCGGCCGCGAAGGTGGCCGCGTGCTCGGCCCACCGCGCCTCGACCGGGAGGGCACGCAGCGCGCGATTGCCGAGCGCGAGCGCGGCCGCGACCAGGCACAGGCCGGCGCACACGAGGATCGTGCCCTCGCGGCCGAGCCAGGAGAGCCCGAACCCGGCGATCAGCGGGGCCAGGGGCATCGCCCCCATCGCGAGCACCCCGATGGCACTGTTCGCGCGGCCGAGCAGCCGCGAGGGTGTCGCGACCATGAAGTAGCCGAGGAGGGCGGCGTTCAGCGCGGGGAGCAGCAGGACCGACGCGCCGAGCACCACCGCGATCGCCCAGGGCTCGCGCACCGTGGTGAGCGCGACCGCGCCGAGCGCGACCACGGCGAGGCCGCCCACCGTGAGGATACCCGCGGGGACGCGCGGCACGAGCAGCGGCGCCAGCACGGCCCCGACCAGCATGACCGCGCCGATCACCGCGCTCAGGGTGCCGATCAGCAGCTCGGAGTGCCCCGCCTGCTGCAGCGCGTAGACGACGGTCGTGATGGCCGCGTTGAACCCGAGGTTCACGATGGTGAGGATGATCATCACGCCACCGAGGTCGCGGCGGGACAGCAGCCAGGTGAAGCCTTCCCGCAGCTCGCGCCCCGCGTGGGGACGCAGGGCCGGCTCGTCCGCCGGTGCGTCGTCGTCCTCGGCTCCGGTGTCGGCGATCCCCGCCCGCCGCGTCTGCCGGCGCAGCATCCAGGCGGTCACCGCGGCGACGGCGTGGCACAGCGTCATGACCGCACCGACCACCCAGCCGCCGAGGCCGAGGAGCAGTCCGCCCAGCGGGCCGCCGGCGAGCTGGAGCGCCGCGTCCCTGCCCTGGTTCGCGGCCTGGGCGCGGCCCATCGCCTCGTCGGGCACGATCTCCTTGAGCGCGCTCTCGCCGGCCACGTCGAACAGGCCGCTGCGGGCGGCGAGCAGCACGTCGATCACGAGCAGTGACGTGAAGGTGAGGGCGTCGCCGATCGCGAGCAGAGTGAAGGCGCCCGCGAGGACGATGCCCAGCAGGGAGCCGAGCAGCATGAGGACGATGCGCCGGTGGCGGTCGGCGAGCACGCCCCCGGCGAGCGTGAGCAGCACGCGGGCGACGAGTCCGGCGGCGCCGATGATGCCCGCCTGCGCGGGGTCGTTCGTGATGAGGAGCGCCAGGAGCGGGACGGCGAAGCCGAACAGGGAGGCGGCGAGCCCCTTGCTGGTGTCGCTCACGAGCCAGGTGAGGTAGCGGGTGTTGCGCCACAGGCGGTGGGGGGTGGTGGCGGTGGTCATGGCTCGACCATAGATGCGCAACATAAATTGCGCAACTGGAGGTGCGCAATTGTCCGCCGGTAGGATCGGGGCATGGCCGACGACGCGGGGACGAGCGCGGGCGACGACGCCGTCTTCATGACCTCGGCGATGCTGAAGGCCTACTCGCATCCGCTGCGCCGCCGGATCCTGCGCCTCATCGCGCGCCGCGAGCACCTGCGGGCCGCCGACATCGCCGCCGAGCTCGGCGTTCCCGCGAACAGCGCGAGCTTCCACCTCCGGGTGCTCGCCGACGCCGGACTCATCGAGGAGGCTCCCGACCGCGCGCGCGACCGCCGCGACCGGGTCTGGACCGGACGCAAGCGCGCCCTCAACCTCGGCGACCCGCAGAACCCGGTGGCCGATGAGGCGCTCGGCGGCGCGGTGGTCGCCGCCCTGGCGGAGGAGCACGGCGAGCTGGTGCGCCGCGTACTCGCCTGGAGCCCCGAGTACGTCGCCGGCCGCACGACCGAGGTGCACGCGTCGTTCGTGCAGCGCACGATCCGCCTGACCGAGGCCGAGTTCGAAGACGTGATGCGCCAGGTCAACGACGTGCTGTCGGCGGCCGACGACGCGCACGACGCCACAGACCCCGACGGTCGCTACTGGCAGCTCGACATCGTCGTCGCCGACGACACCATCTGACTCACCCGTCGCCCTGACTCACCCGTCGCCCTGGCTCACGCATCGCCGTGACTCACGCGTCGCCGTCCGGGCGCTCGCCGCTGAGGATCAGGATCCTCCGCAGGTGCATCGCCGTCAGCACGCCGGGACCCATCGTGCTGCGCGCGTCGAACGTGCGGTCGTCCACACGCTCCAGCAGCAGGCGGATCGCCCGCGCGGCCTCACCCCGCCGGCGGTGCGCCTCGCTGGAGCCGGGATCGGATTCGGCGATCACGTCGGCCACCGCGTGACAGGCCGCCGACAGGGGCTCGGGCAGCGCGGGGTCGAGCGGGATGGCGGCGGGCCGGTCCCAGATGGTGTCGGCGGTCGCATCGGCGATGTCGCGGATCAGGTGGGCGATCCGGTCGAGCGTCGAGAGGTCCTCGTGGATGTGCGCTGTCCCCACGTGCCGGCGTCGCGCGCGTGGGTTGTACCGCACGCTCTCGTCGGCCTCGGCCAGCGCCGCCCGCAGATCGGCGGTGGTCTCGGCGAGGGACGCCGCGTCCTCCGCCCACTGCGCGGTCTCCGGCGGCCACGACTCCGACACCGCGTACCCGATGTCGTGCAGGTGCTCGCCCAGCTGCGTGCGGAAGGACTCCACCCTCGACGCAGCCGCCGCGGCGAGCGGTGCGGGCGCGATCAGCAGGTTCACCAGGAGCCCGATCACCACGCCGACGGCCATCTGCGCCAGGTACCCCACCGAGTAGTCGTCGGCGTTCTGTCCCCCGATGATCAGCACGAACAGCGCGGCCATCGGCACGTACTCGCGCCCGGCGCCGAACCACCCCGTGCCCGACAGCAGCACGCCCAGACCCACCACGAGCGGGATGGTCCACCACGTCGGACCGACGGTGAGCACGATCAGGGCAGCCAGGCCGATGCCCGCGGCGAGCCCGAACAGCGTCTGCAGGCTCGAGCGCATCGAGCCCATCAGCGTCGGGTACATGCTCACCAGAGCACCGAGCGGCGCGTAGTACGGATACTCGTCGGTGACGCCCGGCATGTGCGGCGCGACGGCCCACGCGAGCCCGACCGCGAGCGCCGTCTTCGCCACGAGCAGCAGCCGCGGCGGTCGCACGGCGTCGCGCAGGGTGCGCGAGAGGTACGACCGGCGTTCGCGCAGGCGCAGGCGCGGGTGGTCGCGGAGGCGGCGTTCCTCGGGCGTCACGGCATGCTCTCTCCTCGGACGGGCGGGTTCTGCTCCTGGACGTTACGCGCGAACGGACGGCGGAGGAGTGGGGTTGCCTCCGCTGCGGTCTGCGGGTAGTGCCCGGACGCACGGATGCCGCGGCCCGCACCGAGTGCGCGGCCGCGGCATCCCTCGTGCCGGGTGGTCCGATCAGGGGATGGTCCGCCGGAAGGCGAGGAACGAGACGCCGGTCAGGACGGCGGTGATCACCAGGCCCCACACGGCCAGGCCGAGGGCGCCGAGGTCCATGATCGTCGCGCCGACGTGGTTCCACAGGTCGAGCCGTGTCGCGAGGAACACCAGCCCCACCAGGATGAGCCCCAGGCCGATGCTCACGATCAGCAGCACCAGCTGACCCCAGCTCTTGTAGATCGTCGCGCCGGTGAAGCCGACCACGAAGAAGAACAGGGCGAGCGTGAAGAACACCACGAAGGCGCCCAGGGGTCCCGCGTCCCACAGCCACGGCAGGTAGAACAGGTAGCCGTTGACCCCCCAGCCGTCGGTGAGCATCTCGATGCCGCCGCCGATCAGGAAGAGCACGCCCATGATCGCGCTGCCGAGGATGGCCGTCAGCATCGTGCCGAAGAAGAACTCCCGGCGCGTGATGCTCATCGCCTGCGAGAACGGGAACGTGAGGGTCATCGCCGACATGCCCACCGCGAAGAAGTACCAGAGCGGCGCCTGGCCGCCCCCGCCGTACTTGGGGGTGTCGACGGGGATCATCGCGTAGATCAGGATCGAGATGATCGTGGCCGCGCCGAGGATCATGAGCGGGTACCAAATGAAGGTGCCCTTGTTGATCAGCTGCAGGCGGATGACGTTGAACGTGCGCATCAGCGGACCTCCTCCTTCACCGCACCGGCTCTGTCGGCGGCGGCGTCGTTCTTCTGGGTGAGCCGGACGACGAGCTGCTGCAGCGACACCGGCGTGAGGTCGAGGCCCGCGGCGACGACCGCGGAGCGCTCCTCGGGCGAGAGCCGGCCCATGACGGTGACCGAGGCCACCCGGCCGAGCTCGTCGCGGTGCAGGATCTCGCGGCCCTCCGCCCAGGCGTCGACCTTCGCGGCCTCGCCCACCACGGTCACCGCGCGGTCGCGCACGGCATCGGTGTCCTCGTTCAGCAGGATCCGTCCGTTGTCGATCACGATGACCTTCTCGATGAGGTTCGACACCTCGTCGATCAGGTGCGAGGACAGGATGATGGTGCGCGGGTGCTCCGAATAGTCCTCCACTAGGCGGTCGTAGAAGATCTGCCGGGCGACCGCGTCGAGCCCGAGGTACGGCTCGTCGAAGAAGGTGATCTCGGCGCGCGAGGCGAGTCCGATGATCACGCCGACCGCCGAGAGCTGTCCACGCGACAGCTTCTTGATGGTCTGCTTCATCGGCAGCTGGAACTCCGCGATCAGCTCGTCGGCGAACGCCTGGTCCCAGTTCGGGAAGAACAGGCTCGCGGCCTTGAACGCGTGCTTGGGGTAGGCGTCGTCCGGGTACTTCTGGCTCTCGCGCACGAAGCAGATGCGGCCGAGCACGTGTGCGTTCTCGTACGGGTGCTCGCCGAACACCTTCACGGTGCCGGACGATTCGAAGTTCTGGGCCGTGAGGATCGACATGAGGGTCGTCTTCCCGGCACCGTTGCGGCCGAGGAGCCCGTAGATCGAGCCCGCTTCGAGGGCGAGCGAGACGTTGTCGAGCGCCCTCTTCTCCTTGTAGCGCTTGGTGAGGTTCTGCACCTCGATGACGGCGGTCATGCGGGGTTCTTCCCTTCTGGGGTGGGGGTGTGTGCGGCGCGCTGCCGGAGCAGGTCCGCGAGGTCTTCCGCGCCGAGGCCCAGCGTGCGGGCCTCCGCGAGGAGCGGGTCGATGTAGCGGTCGGCGAAGGCCGCGCGGCGCTCGCCGAGGAGCAGGTCCCTGGCGCCTTCCGAGACGAACATGCCGATGCCTCGGCGCTTGTGGAGCACTCCCTTTTCGGTGAGCATCGCGACTCCCTTCGCCGCCGTGGCGGGGTTGATGCGGTAGAACGCGGCGAGCTCGTTCGTGGAAGGGGCCTGCGCCTCCTCGGCGAGTGAGCCGTCGAGGATCGAGTCCTCGATCTGCTCGGCGATCTGGAGGAAGAGCGGCTTGCCTTCTTCGATCACGAGTCCTCCGCTGGGTTGGTGGGTTACTTACTCGACTAAGTAACCATGTAACCCACGCGTATGTCAACCCTCCGGATCGCGACGATCAGCTCCGGTCGTGCCGCGACTCGTGCCACTCCTCCACGATCTGCCGCATGCGCGCGGACAGGAACCGGAAGAACGCGGCCAGCTCGACCGCCCGCGCCTGCGCGTCGGGATCGTCGCCGTGTGCGCCCGCGATGTCGTCGATGTACTCCGCGAGCCGCGCGTACACGGGAAGGTTGCCCAAGATCGAGCGGTAGAAGGGATCGTGCACGAACGCGTACCGGTCACGGCGCTCACCCGGCCGCGGGCGCCGCTGGATGAAGTGCAGCTGCTGCAGGTAGCGCACCGCCCCCGACACCGCCGCGGGGGAGACGCCGAGCCGCTCGGCCAGCTCGGCCGCGGTGTACCCGCCCTCGGGCGCCGCGACCAGGGCCATCATCACGCGCGCCGGCATCCGCGGCATCCCCGCCGCCGTGAGCATCGCCGCCGCCTGCTCCGCCGGTTCCACGCCCCGGTGCTCGCGCTGCGGCTCGGCATCGCCCGCCGTCGCGTCCGACCCGTCGTCGGCGTTCGCGGCCTCCCCGCCCGGTGCCCGCGTCATCGCACTACCCGCCCGTCGCGAGCTCGCGCCGACGCATGAGCGCCAGGGCGCCCGCCGTGGCCCCGGCGACCACGAGCACGAGCCACCACAGCCCGCGCACGTCGACGCCGTCGCCGTCGACCACCGGGGTCACCGCGAACGGGGAGAGGTTCGCGCTCCAGTCCGGCAGCCCGAACAGCGGGCCGAACATGCCGAGCAGCGCCGCGAGCAGGACCAGGATCCACGCCACGGGGATGGTCGCGCGCGGCAGCACCACGAATACGAGGGCCGTGAGCGCCACGAACACCACCGCCGCGACCGCCTGTCCCGCGCCCGCCACGGCCACGATGCGATACAGCTCGCTGTCGCCGTCGCGCGACCACACGCCGAGCCAGCCACCCAGCACGGCGGCGGCGACCACGATGAGCACCGCGCCCACGCCGACGATCACGTGGTCGGCCAGCCAGCGCACCCGTCCGGCGGGGGTCGAGAGCACGAGCTCGACCGTGCCCCGCGCCTCCTCCTGCCGCGCGCGCACCACGGTCTGCACCGCGCAGCAGGCCGCGAGGATGCCCAGCAGCGTGAAGAACACGGTCACCACGACCTCGTCGAGCCCGCCGGTCGCGCCGCCGATCTTCTCCAGGATGTCGGTCACGGCGGGATTCTCGCCCGCGATCTGGTCGACCACGCCGCCCAGGGTCGTGGCGAGCAGCCCGGTGAGCAGTCCGCCGACCGCCCACCCCACGGCCGCGCCCGAGGTGAGTCGCCACACCAGCGCGTGCGGCGACGAGAGGGCGGGCCGCGCCGCGGAACGGCCGGGGCGTTCGGCCACGAAGCCCGCGTCCACATCGCGCAGGCCCTGCAGTGCCAGGGCCCCGGCGGCCAGGACGAGGCCGAGCGCCAGTCCCAGGACCGCGGGCCAGGCCGCATCGACGTCGTACGGACGCGTCTGCTCCGCCCAGCCGAACGGCGACAGCCACGCAGGCCAGGCGCTCGCGATCGCGGTCAGCTCGTCGTTCGGGGTCCCGGCGGCGTTGCCGATGCCCCGGAGCAGGAAGGCGGCCACGAGCACCCACACCGCCGCGGAGTTCGCGCCGCGCGACGTGCGCAGCAGCTGCGCCGCGAGCAGGGCGATCCCGAGGAAGGCGACGCCGCAGGAGGCGGCCGCGGCGCCGGAGAGCAGCGAACCGGCGACGGGCAGCCCGGTCGCGAGCAGGGCGACCGCGGTCAGTGCACCCAGCACGACGTTGGCGAGGAGGCCGTGCACGATCGTCGCGACGGTGGGAAGGTGTCGTCCGGCGGGCGTCGCCCACACGAGCTCGGCGCGCCCCGACTCCTCGTCACCCCGGGTGTGCCGCACCGCGAGGAACGTGCTCATGAGGGCCGCGAGCATCGCCAGCCACGGCAGGATCTCGAAGGCCAGGAACGCGCCCTCCGAGGTGCCGGACGGCAGGCCGCGGAACATCAGGATCACCGGGTTCGCGAGCGCCGCGGCCAGGATGTTCTGCCGGTCGGCCAGGGTCGAGTACGACTGCGTGACGCCCGCATACCCCGCGAACGCCATGAGCGCCGTCCCGAGGATCCACAGCGGCACCTGCACCCGGTCGCGGCGGATGCGCTGGCGCAGCAGCACCCCGAAGCGGTCCATCACGCACGACCCTTCGCGTGGCGGGAGCGCCGGGTGGACGGCTCCCCGTCGGACCCGCCGTCCTCCGCCGCCTCGAGCGTCGCGAGGTCGTCGCCGTAGTGCCGCAGGAACAGCTCCTCGAGCGAGGGCGGAGCCACGCGGAGGTCGGAGATCCCGAGCGTGGCGAGGGCGGGCAGCACCGCGGCGGTGCGGTCGCTGTCGACGGTGAGGCGGAAGCGGTCGTCGTGCACCGTGGCGTCGTGCACCTCGGGGATCGCGGCGACGCGGTCGAGCGGGACACCCGGGGCCGTGAACGACACGTCGCTGCGGGTGAGGTGCCGCAGGTCGGCGAGCGTGCCGGTCTCGACGATGCGCCCGGCGCGGATGATCGACACGCGGTCGCACAGCTGCTCGACCTCGCTCATGATGTGGCTCGACAGCAGCACGGTCGCGCCGTTCTCGTGGGCCCGCGCGACCTCGCGCTGGAAGATCACCGCCATGAGGGGGTCGAGCCCGCTGGTCGGCTCGTCGAGGATGAGCAGGTCGGCCGGCACGGCGAAGGCCGCGATCAGCGCCACCTTCTGGCGGTTGCCCTTCGAGTACGCGCGGCCCTTCTTCCGCGGGTCGAACTGGAAGGCCTCCAGCAGCCGGGCCTTCTCGCGCCGGTAGGCGGCGTCGTGCGTGCGGGCTCCGCGCAGCCGGGCGAGCAGGTCGATGGCCTCGCCCCCGGAGAGGTTGGGCCACAGGCTCACGTCGCCCGGAACGGAGGCGATGCGCCGGTGCAGCTCGACGGCCCGACGCCACGGGTCCTCGCCGAACACGGTCACCGCGCCCCCGGTGCGGCGGGCGAGGCCCAGGAGGATGCGGATCGTGGTGGACTTGCCCGCGCCGTTCGGCCCGAGGAATCCGTGCACCTGACCGGACTCGACGCTCAGGTCGAGACCGTCGAGGGCGTGCACGTGCCCGTAGTGCTTGGTGAGGCTCTGGGTGGCGATCACGGTGCTCATGCGCGGGAGCGTACGCCCGCTTCACGAACTTGTGAATCCGGTGAAGCGGACGCATGCGGAATCCTTACGGCGCCCGCGTACAGTGGGCTGGTGCCGGAGTTCCCCTACGCCCGCCTGCGCCGCTGGCCCGACGTCGAGGCCGAGAACCTCCAGGCGCACGACGCCACCGACCTGCTGCTCGCGTCGCGGGCGCTCGACAGCGGGATCACCGGTGCCGAGACCGCCGTGATCGGGGACGAGTACGGCGCGATCACCCTGCCGCTCGTGGCGTCCGGGCTCCGGGGGATCCGGGTGCACCAGGACCTCGCGACCGGGCGCCGCGCCCTCGCCCGCAACGCGGAGGAGCTGGGACTCGACGGCTTCACGACGCACGAGCTCGACGAGACGCTGCTGCGCGGGACACGGCTCGTGCTGCTGCAGCTGCCCAAGGCGCTCGCGGAACTGGAGCAGATCGCGGATGCGGTCGCCCGCTGGGCCGCGCCCGACGCGGTGCTCGTGGCCGGGGGTCGCGTCAAGCACATGACCCTGGCGCAGAACGAGGTGCTGCGGCGGAGCTTCGGGGAGGTGCAGCCGCAGCGGGCCGAGCGCAAGTCGCGGCTGCTCGTGGCGTCGCGGGCGTGCTGTTCGCC
>NZ_SSDM01000208.1:0-14839 GCF_004794375.1 Microbacterium sp. K35
CCTCCGCCGTGGTCGCCGAGGCCGCCGCGCTCGCGGAGGAGTGGGACCATGCCCCGCTGCGGGCCGCCATCGCACGATTCGCCGACGCCGCGGGCCTGCGTGCCGGAGCAGCGCCCGCCGATGCGGAACTGCTGACCGCCAGGGAGCAGCAGGTGCTCGACCTCATCGCGGAGGGGCTCAGCAACCGTCAGATCGGGGAGCGCCTGTTCATCAGCGTGAAGACGGTGAGCGTGCACGTGTCGGCGGTGCTGCGCAAGCTCGGGGTCAGCACGCGCACGGAGGCGGCGCTCACACGGCAGGCCCTTGACCCGACGTCGGGCAGGTCCGCCGTGGTAGCGTGACCGAGCACGCGTGTCGGATCTTCCGGTGCGGTGCAGGCCGCGTCAGCGGCCGGCTTAACAGAAAGTAGAAAACACATGGCCACTGGCACTGTGAAATGGTTCAACGCGGAGAAGGGCTTCGGCTTCATCGCTCCTGATGACGGCACGGAAGACCTCTTCGCCCACTACTCGGCTATCGCCGGCTCCGGTTTCAAGGAGCTCCGCGAGAACCAGAAGGTCGAATTCGACGCTGAGCGTGACCCCAAGGGCATGCAGGCGGCGAACATCCGCGCTCTCTGAGCGTGCGCTGACTTCCTGAAGCCGGTCGGATCCATCGGATCCGACCGGCTTTTCGCATCCCTCCGGACCTCCGTGCGGTGTCATCGAATTGAGGATGACCTAACTTCGGGTTAGATTAGGCGAGGCTTACCAAAGGCCGGGCGCGTTCTCGTGCCGCCACCCCTCCTCCCATCCCGAAGGGAACGCCTGTGCGCATCTCTCGCCTGCTCGCCATCGGCGCGGCCGCCGCGCTCGCCGTGTCGCTCGCCGCCTGCTCGTCCTCGGCCCCCGAGTCGACCTCCTCCTCGGGCGGCAACCCCGCCTCCGACGACGCGTTCCCCGTCACGATCGAGCACGCCTTCGGCGAGACCACGATCACCGAGAAGCCCGAGCGCGTGGCCACGGTCGCCTGGGCCAACCACGAGGTCCCGCTCGCGCTCGGCATCGTCCCGGTCGGCATGAGCAAGGCCACCTGGGGAGACGACGACGACAACGGCATCCTCCCCTGGGTCGAGGAGAAGCTCGACGAACTCGGCGGCGACAGCCCGGCTCTGTTCGACGAGACCGACGGCATCGACTACGAGGCCGTGGCCGACACCGAGCCCGACGTGATCCTCGCGGCCTACTCCGGCCTGACGCAGGAGGAGTACGACACGCTCTCCAAGATCGCGCCGGTCGTGGCCTACCCCGAGGTCCAGTGGGGCACGTCGGTCGACGACATGATCGAGATGAACGCCACCGCGCTCGGGCTGAAGGACGAGGGCGAGGCACTGATCGATGAGCTGCACGCCGACGCCGACACCGCGCTCGAGGCCCACAGTGTGCTGAAGGACAAGAAGGTGCTGTTCGCGTACTTCGACCCGAGCGACCTCAGCACCATCGGCTACTACACGGCCGCGGACACGCGCCCCGGGTACCTCCACTCCCTCGGCCTGCCGTTCCCCGCGATCGTGGAGGAGAGCGTGGGCAGCGACAAGTTCAACCTCGAGGTGAGCGCCGAGGAGGCGCAGAAGTTCGACGACGTCGACGTGCTGGTCACCTACGGCGACGACACGACCCTCGCCACGCTGCAGGCCGACCCGCTGCTGTCGAAGATCCCCGCGATCGCCGAGGGCCGCGTCGCGATCCTGCCCAACGCCACGCCCATCGCCGCCTCGGCGAACCCGTCGCCGCTGTCCATCCCGTGGGGCCTCGACGACTACCTGGCGATCCTGGCCGCACCGCTCGCGCCGTAACCGCGTCGCACCACCGCCGAGAGTCATCGTGATCTCCGCACCCGTGCTCGCACCGGACGCCGCCGCCCTGCGGCGCCCGGTGCTGGCGCGCACCCTCTGGCTGTGCGCCGGGGTCGTGGTGCTGCTGGTGCTGGCGGTGCTCTCGGTGTCGTTCGGGGCACGCGCGGTCTCCCTCGACGACATCCTCGCCGCCCTGGGCGGACAGTCTGACACGATCGGGCAGGCCGCGGTGATCAAGCGCCTCCCGCGCACGGTGCTCGCGCTGCTCGTGGGCGCCGCGCTCGCGCTTGCCGGGGCGACCATGCAGGCCGTGACCCGCAACCCCATCGCCGAGCCCGGCATCCTCGGCATCTCGAACGGGGCGTCGTTCGCGGTCGTGCTCGGCATCGCGTTCTTCGGGCTGAGCAACCCGTACGGCCAGATGGCGTTCGCGATCGCCGGCGCCGCGGCGGCCGCGGTGTTCGTCTACGCCGTCGGGTCGCTCGGCCGCGGCGGCGCCACCCCGCTCAAGCTCGCCCTGGCGGGCGCGGCGACCTCGGCCGCGTTCGCCTCGCTCATCAGCGCGGTCATGCTGCCGCGGGTCGATCTGCTGCAGACCTTCCAGTCGTGGCAGATCGGCGGGGTCGGGGGAGCCGAGTGGCCGCGCATCGCGATCACCGCCCCCGTGCTCGCGGTCGGCGCGCTGCTGTGCTTCGTGACCGCCCGCGGCATGAACTCCCTCGCACTCGGCGACGACATGGCCACGGGGCTCGGCGAGCACGTGGCGCGCACGCGCGCGGTCTCGGCGCTCGGCTCGGTGATCCTGGCCGGAGCCGCGACCGCGATCGCCGGGCCCATCGGCTTCGTCGGGCTCATCGTGCCGCACCTGTGCCGCCTGCTCGTTGGCACCGACCACCGCTGGCTGCTGCCCTTCTCGGCCCTCGCGGGAGCGGCCCTGCTGACCGCGAGCGACATCGTCGGCCGGGTGATCTCGCCGTCGTCGGACGAGATCCAGGTCGGCATCATCACCGCGATCATCGGGGCGCCGTTCTTCATCTGGATCGTCCGCCGACAGAGGGTGAGGGAGCTGTGAGCACCACGGAGCACACGCTCGTCCGCGCGGAGGAGTCCGCGGCCGCCCGCACGGCCAGGGTGATCGCCGGACGCCGGGCCCGTCACCGCCGGCACGCGCTCGTCACGGTCGCGCTGGCCGTGGTCGTGCTCGCCCTGTTCACGGTCGCGCTCATGGTGGGCAACACGTTCTATCCGCTCGACGAGGTGATCCGCGTGATCCTGGGCGAGACCGTGCCGGGGGCGTCGTTCACCGTGGGCGACCTGCGGCTGCCGCGGGCGATCCTCGCCATCCTCGCGGGGCTCGCGTTCGGCATGGCCGGCGTCACCTTCCAGACCATGCTGCGCAACCCGCTCGCCTCCCCCGACATCATCGGGATCTCGCACGGCGCCGGGGCGGCCGCGGTCTTCGGGATCGTCGTGCTCTCGCTCAACGGCCCGATGGTGTCGCTGCTCGCACTCGCCGGCGCCCTCGTCACCGCGCTCGCGATCTACCTGCTCGCGATCAAGGGCGGCTTCGCCGGCGCCCGACTGATCCTGATCGGGATCGGGGTCGCGGCGATGCTGCAGAGCGTCATCGCCTACCTGCTCTCCCGCGCCGCGAACTGGGACATCCAGACCGCCATGCAGTGGATCACCGGCAGCCTCAACAACGCCTCGTGGGAGCGGGTGCTGCCGATGGCGATCGCCGCGGTCGTGCTGGTGCCGCTGCTGCTGACGCAGGGGCGGGCCCTGGGCGCGCTCCAGCTGGGCGACGACTCCGCGGCCGGCCTCGGCGTGCGCGTCGGCGTCACCCGCGTGGTGTTCATCCTCGGTGCCGTCGCGCTGCTCGCCGTCGCGACCGCCGCCACCGGCCCCATCGCGTTCGTCGCCTTCATGGCGGGACCGATCGCCGCCCGGCTCACCGGACCGGGCGCGACCCTGCTGCTGCCCAGCGGTCTCGTCGGCGCGGTGCTGGTGCTGGCGGGCGACCTCATCGGCCAGTTCGCGCTCGGCACGCGCTACCCCGTCGGCGTCGTCACCGGGGTCGTGGGCGCGCCGTACCTGATCTACCTCCTCATCCGTACCAACCGCACCGGAGGCTCCCTGTGACCGCCGCCCACACCCTGTCCGCCGAGGGCGTGACGCTCTCCTACGGCGACCGCACCGTGGTCGAGGGGCTCGACCTGCAGATCGCCCCGGGCAAGATCACGACGATCGTCGGCGCGAACGGCTGCGGCAAGTCCACCCTGCTGCGCGCCCTCGCCCGGCTGCTGTCGCCCGTGGCCGGCCAGGTGGTGCTCGACGGCACGTCCGTGCACACCCGCCCCACCAGGGAGGTCGCGCGCATCCTCGGGCTGCTCCCGCAGTCGCCCGTGGCCCCGGAGGGCATCGCGGTGGCCGACCTCGTCGGGCGCGGACGCCACCCGCACCAGCGGGCGCTGTCGCGCTGGAGCGCGCACGACTACGAGGTCGTCGCCGATGCGCTCGACGCCACGGGCATCAGCGACCTCGCCGACCGCAGCGTCGACGAGCTCTCCGGCGGACAGCGTCAGCGCGTGTGGATCGCGATGGCCCTCGCGCAGGAGACCGACATCCTGCTGCTCGACGAGCCGACCACGTTCCTCGACGTCGCCCACCAGGTCGAGGTTCTCGACCTGCTCACCGACCTGAGCGTCGCCCGCGGCACCACGATCGTGATGGTGCTGCACGACCTCAACCTCGCCGCCCGCTACGCCGACGAGCTCGTCGCCATGAAGGACGGCCGCGTGCACGCCACGGGGTCGCCGCAGGACGTGGTGACCGCCGAGCTCGTGGAAGAGGTCTTCGGGCTGCCCAACCAGATCACCGTCGACCCGGTCTCCGGGAAGCCGATGGTCACCCCCATCGGAAGGCATCATGTCCGCTGAGACGACCACGACCGAACGCCCGACCTACCTCCTCACCCGCGCCGAGGTGCGCGCCGTGGAACGCGTGTCGCCCTCGTTCGTGCGGGTGACCCTCGGCGGGGACGACCTGCGTGAACTGGGCACCCCCGGCGCGGTGTTCGACAGCCGCATCAAGCTCGTGTTCCCGCCCGCGTCCGGGGTGCTGCCCGAGATCGACCGCTCCACGGACGACTGGTGGGGCTCCTACCTCGCGGTGCCCGAGGCCGAACGCGGCGCGATGCGCACGTACTCGGTGCGCGAGCTGCGGGTGGCCGCCGACGGCACGACCGAGGTGGACGTGGACTTCGTGCTGCACCTGGAGCCGGGGCTCACCGGGCCCGCATCGCGGTGGGCGAGCGCGGCCGCCGTGGGGCAGGAGCTGTGGCTCGTCGGTCCGCGGCGCGGGGTCGTTCCGCACGGCGGTGCCGAGTACCGCCCCGGTCGCGCCGACTCCGTGGTGCTGGCGGGCGACGAGACGGCCGCCCCCGCGATCGCCCGCATCCTGGAGGACGCCCCGCGCGACCTCCGCGGTGTCGCGTTCATCGAGGTGCCGTCGCCGGCCGACGTGCTGCGCATCGACCCGCCCGCCGGGGTGGAGGTGCACTGGCTGCCCCGGGACGTGGGCGAGCCGCACGGCCTCCGGCTCATCCCCGCGGTGCTCGGCTACCTCGGAGACGCCGACGCGACCGACGAGATCCGGGTGAAGGACGTCGACACGGAAGACCTGCTGTGGGAGACGCCGGAGTACTCGGGTCTCGGCGAGGACATCGACCCCGCGACCGTGACCCCGGTGGAGCGCTACTTCTGGATCGCGGGGGAGAGCGGCGTGGTCACGACCCTGCGTCGGCACCTGGTGAAGGACCTCGGCATCGACCGCCGCCAGGTCGCGTTCATGGGCTACTGGCGCCGCGGCGTGGCGATGCGGGGCTGACGTGACCGCGACCGACGGGCGGCCCGCCCTGCAGGGCGACTCCCTGGTGCTCGGCTACGGCCGTTCCCGCGTGGTGCACGACGTGTCGCTGCGCCTCGCCCCCGGGCGGGTGACGGCGCTGATCGGCCCGAACGGCAGCGGCAAGTCGACCGTGCTGCGCGCCCTCGCCCGCCTGCACCGCATCGACGGCGGCACGGTGCGCGTCGGCGGGGACGAGCCGCGGGATGCGGCCGCCCTGTCGGCGAAGGAGTTCGCGAAGACCGTGGCGATGCTGTCGCAGTCGCGTCCCCACCCGTCCGGCATCGAGGTGTCCGACGTGGTCGCGTACGGGCGGCACCCCCACCGCGGTCGCTTCGCCGGCATCACCGAGGCCGACCGGGCAGCCGTGGCCCGCGCGCTCGCGCTCACCGGGCTGTCCGACATGGCCGCCCGCCCGGTCGACCAGTTGTCGGGCGGAGAGCTGCAGCGCGTGTGGCTGGCGACCGCGCTGGCCCAGGACACCGGGGTGCTGCTGCTCGACGAGCCGACCAACCACCTCGACCTGCGCTACCAGGTGGAGACGCTCGACCTGGTGCGCGAGCTCGCCGACGACCACGGCACCGCCCTCGGCGTGGTGCTGCACGACCTCGACCACGCGGCCTCGGTGGCCGACGACGTGGTGCTGCTGCACCGCGGGCGCGTGCACGCCGCCGGGACCCCCGTCGAGGTGCTCACGGGCGAGAACCTGTCGGAGGTCTACGGGCTGCGCATCGACACCGTCGTCGACGACGAGACCGGGCTGGTGCGCGTGCGACCGCGCGGCCGCCATCACGCCCGGCATCGCGCCGGCACCGCACTCTGATCCACCCCCACCCCTGGAGGAACACCCGATGAAGAAGACCCCCCTGGCCGTGCTCGCCCTCGGTGGTGTGCTGACCCTCGCGCTCGCCGAGTGCGGCACCACGCAGACGCCGTCCGCCTCGGACGCCGCAGCGCCCGTCTCGACCAGCGAGGGCTGCGCGGACGACGCGACCTCGACCTCGACCGGTGCCGTCTCGGTGACGGACGACCTGGGCCGCACGGTCGAGCTCGACCGGCCGGCCGAGCGCATCGCGGTGCTGGAGTGGCAGCAGATCGAGGACGCGCTGACGCTGTGCGTGGCCCCGGTCGCCGTCGCCGACGCCGAGGGCTACTCCACGTGGGTGTCGGCGGAGGAGCTGCCGGACGACGTCGTGGATGTGGGCACGCGGCAGGAGCCGAACCTGGAGACCCTGTTCGGCACCGACCCCGACCTGGTGATCGTCGAGGTGCGCGGGACGGACGACCCGATCGTGGCCCAGCTCGAGGAGTACGACGTGCCGGTGCTCGCGACGGTGGGCGCCGATGCGAAGGACCCCATCGCGAAGATGCTGAACACGCTTGACCTGATCGCGCAGGTCACGGGTCGTGAGGAGCGCGCCGACGACGTGACCGCGGAGTTCCAGCAGCACCTCGACGACGCGAAGGCCGAGCTGGCGGACCGCGAGCTCGCGACACGCGACTTCGTGTTCTTCGACGGCTGGGTCGACGGCGGCAACGTCGCCCTGCGGCCGTTCGGCCAGGGCTCGCTCGTCGGCGAGGTCGGCGAGCAGCTCGGACTCGTGAACGCCTGGACCGGGACGGTCGACCCGGTGTACGGCCTGGGGCAGACCGACGTGGAGGGCATGACCACGGTCGGCGACGCCAACCTGTTCTACACCGGTACGGAAGACCCCGACTCGGAGAACATCATGGACGCCCTCGCCGACAACCCGGCCTGGACCTCGCTGCCCGCCGTGGCCGACTCCCGCCTGACCGCGTTCCCCGCGGGCATCTGGACGTTCGGCGGCCCCCGCTCGACCGCGCAGATCGTCGACGGCTTCGTCGAGGTGCTCTCGAAGTGACCGAGACCCTCCGCCTCGACGACACGACGGATCCCGCGGCGCCGGAGCGTCGCGCGACCGCCGTCTCCGTCGAGGCGGAGGGTCGCGGGCCGAAGGCCCTCCTGACGGGGGTCGGGGTGCTCGTCCTGCTCGCGGTGCTGCTGGTCGCGGTCGCCGGCTGGCATCTCACGCAGGGCACGAGCGGGGCCGTGCTGCCCCCGGCCGACGTGCTGTGGGGCTCGCGGATCCCGCGCCTGGCCGCGGGCGTCGCGGTCGGGGTCGCCCTGGGCGTGGCGGGGATCCTGCTGCAGTCGCTCGCCCGCAACGCGCTCGCCTCGCCCGACACGCTGGGGGTGACCGCGGGAGCGTACCTCGCGGTCACGGCGCTCGCCGCGTTCGGGATCGCCGTGCCCGTGTGGGCGTCCGGGGCGGTGGCGTTCGCGGGCGGGCTCGTGGCGGCCGGGATCGTGCTCGGGCTCGCGGGCGGTGCCGGCTCGTCCACCACGCGCCTCATCCTCGCCGGCACGGCCCTGGCGCTGGCCTTCCAGGCGGGCACCTCGACCCTGCTGATCCTGTTCGACGAGGAGACCACCGGGCTGCTCGCGTGGGGGAGCGGGAGCCTGTCGCAGCTCGGGCTGACCGCGTTCCTCCAGGCGGCCCCGGTCGTGGTGGTCGCCACCGTGCTGGCCCTGGTGCTCGCCCGACGCCTCGACATCCTGGCGCTCGGCGATGACACGGCCTCGTCGCTCGGGGTGCCGATCCGTTCCACGCGGGCGATCGGCATCCTCCTCGCGGTCACGCTGACGGCCGTGTCGGTCACGCTCGCGGGACCGATGGGCTTCGTCGGACTGTGCGCGCCGGTGCTCGCGCGGCTGCTGTCCCGCGTGGTGCCCAGCCTGAACCGGCACCTGCTGCTGATCCCGGCCGCGGGGCTGCTCGGCGCGATCGTGGTGATCCTGGCCGACGCCCTGCTGCGGGCGCTGATCGGCGCCGAGGCCGCGATCCTCATCCCGACGGGGGTCGCGACGACGCTGCTGGGCGCGATCGTGCTGGTGCTCATGGCCCGACGGCTGCGCGACGCCGGCCCCACCCGCGAGCCGCCGCGCGTGCGCTTCGGTGTGCGCAGCCGCGTGCGCTTCCGCGTGACCCTGGTGGTCGTGGCGCTCGGGGTGGCCGGGGTGCTGCTGCTCGGGCTGCTCGCCGGTCACACGTGGCTGCTGACGGGCGACATCGCCCTGTGGCTGCAGGGGCAGGCGGCCCCGCCGATCGCGTTCGCGCTGGACGAGCGGGCCCCGCGGGTCGTGGCCGCGGTCGTGGCGGGAGGCGCGCTCGCCCTCTCCGGCACGCTGATCCAGGGGGTGAGCCGCAACCCGCTCGCCGACCCGAGCATCCTCGGGGTCACCGGTGGCGGCGGGCTGGGGGCCGTGCTGGTGATCACGAGCGCGGCGTCGTCGACGGGCGGGATGATCGCGGGTGCCGTGACGGGCTCGCTGCTCGCGTTCGCCCTGGTCTACCTCCTGTCGTGGCGAGGAGGTCTGAGCGCGGACCGGTTCCTGCTCGTGGGTATCGGGGTGTCGTACTTCACGGTCTCGCTCACGACGTTCTTCCTGCTGCGGTCGAACCCGTGGGACACCCCGCGGATCTACACGTGGCTGTCCGGCACGACGTACGGTCGCGCGTGGGAGCAGATCCTCCCGCTGGTGATCGTGCTGGTCATCGCACTGCCGTTCGTGGTGTCGAGCCGCCGCGAGCTCGACGTCCTGTCGCTCGACGAGGACACGCCGCGGCTGGTGGGCATCCGGCTGGAGCCGGTGCGCCTGCTGCTGCTCGCGGTGGCGGCCGTGCTCGCCGCGCTGAGCGTCACGGCGATCGGGGTGATCGGCTTCGTGGGGCTCGTGGCGCCGCACGCCGCCCGGGCGCTGGTGGGAGCGCGGCATGCGCGGGTGATCCCGGTCGCCGTGCTGCTGGGCGGGCTGCTGGTCGCGGTGGCCGACACGATCGGTCGCACGGTCATCGCGCCCGCGCAGCTGCCGGCCGGCCTGGTGGTCGCGCTGATCGGCGCCCCGTACTTCGTCTGGCTGCTCTGGCGCTCGCGCGACGCCTGACCCCGCCCCTCGGCCCGCCCTGTCCGTTCGTCCCGTGGCGGGATCGAAAACGCACCCCCGGGGGCGTCCGGAGGTGCGTTTTCGATCCCCGAGCCGGGGTGGGTGGGTGGAGGAGGGGGGTTACTTCGCGAGGAAGTCCTTCAGGGCGGCGTTGACCTCGTCGGCATGGGTCCAGAGCAGGCCGTGCGGCGCGCCCTCGACCTCGATGTACGTCGCCTCGGGGACGGCCTGGTGGAAGCGGCGGGCCGTCGCGTCGATCGGCAGGATGTTGTCCTTCGTGCCGTGCAGGATGAGCGTGGGCTTGCCGGCCGCGCGCACGGCCTCGACGTCGCCGCGGAAGTCCTCGATCCACGTCGGCACGACCGCGTAGGCGGCGACCGGGGCGCTGGTGACCGAGAGGTTCCAGTTGGCGTCGACGACCTGCTGGCTGATGCGGGTGCCGAGGTTCTCGTCGAGGTTGTAGAAGTTCTTGTAGAACTCGGTGAACCAGGCGTAGCGGTCGCCCTTGGCGGCGGCCTCGATCCCGTCGAACACGTCCTGCGGCACGCCCTCGGGGTTGTCGTCGCGCTGCACGAGGAACGGCTCGAGCGAGGCGAGGAAGGCGAGCTTGGCGACGCGCTCGTGCCCGTAGCGGCCGACGTAGCGGGCGAGCTCGCCGGTGCCCATCGAGAAGCCGACGAGCACGACGTCGCGCAGGTCGAGGGTCTCGAGCACGGTGTTGAGGTCGGCGGCGAAGGTGTCGTAGTCGTAACCGCTGCCCACCTTGGAGGACTGGCCGAAGCCGCGGCGGTCGTACGTGATCACGCGGTAGCCCTGGGCGAGCAGCTCACGCGTCTGGCGCTCCCAGCTGTGCCCGTTGAGCGGGTAGCCGTGGATCAGCACGACGGGCTGCCCGGATCCCTGGTCCTCGTAGTACAGCTCGATCGGGGTGCTGTTCTCGTTCCCGACGGTGATGTAGCCCATGATCCTGGTCCTTTCGGTTCCGGTGAGAACGATCGTTCTCGCTCGATGTGTCCAATCTAGAGAACGAGCGTTCTCATGTCAAGTAGACTTCTGCACATGACCGAAGACCACGCTCGCGAGCGCATCCTCTCCGCCGCGGAGGAGCTCTACTACCGCAAGGGATACGCGGCCGTCGGCATGGACGAGCTGCGCACGGCCGCCGGCGTGTCGCTGCGTCGCCTCTACTCGCTCTTCCCCGCCAAGACCGACATCGTCTCGGCGGTCCTCGCCCGCAGGCACACCGAGTGGGAGTCGGGTCTCTCCGCCGCTGTCGCCGCCGCGGGCGACGGGCCCCGCGCGCGGCTGCTCGCCGTCTACGGCTACCTGGAGGACTGGTTCTGCAGCGACGGCTTCCGCGGCTGCGCGTTCATCAACGCATTCGGCGAGCTCGGCGGGACGAACCCCGAGGTCGCCTCCATCGTCCGCGCGCACAAGGCCTCGTTCCAGGAGTACATGGCCGCGCTGGTCGCGGACACCGGTGCCCCGGCCACGCTGGCCGCCCAGCTCTCGATCCTCGCCGAGGGGGCGCAGAGCACCGCGGCGATCTCGGCCGACCCGCAGGCGGCGGTGCACGCGCGCCGGGCAGCCGAGGTGCTCATCGACGCGGCGTTCGCCACCGCCTGAGCTTCGGCACCTCTCGTCAGGTGTCGTCGTCGGCCGCCCGCCGAGCCGCCGTATCCCAGGCCTCGCGCACGCCCCGCAGGTGCTGCTCCGGCTGGAACGGGTGCGACGCCGTCACGGTGCGCAGTGAGCGCTCGACCACGATCCCGGGGTGGTGCACGAGCTCGCGCAGCATCGCCGCCATGCCCTTCGCATCGGGTGAGCCGCACAGGATCCCCGCCTCGGCCAGGCCCTCCCGCAGCCGAGGGTCGACGTACAGCACGCTCCGCGCCGCCCGGAACGCCTCCGCGACCACGACCGGCTGCGGGTCGAGCCCGAACGACGTGACGGCCAGCAGGTGCGAGTCACGCAGAAGGGGCTGGATGCTCTCCGGCTCGACGCGACCGAGGAACTGGATGCTGCTGCCGCTGTCTGGCGCCGCGGTCCCCGCGACCTCGCGCGCCTCGGCGTACAGCGGTCCGTCTCCCGCGATCCGCGCCACGAGTGACCCCGGCGGCAGGTCCTCCCCGGCCCGTCGCACCGCGCGCACGAACTCCAGGATCCCCGACTCGAGGGTGAGCCGGCCCACCCACAGCACCTGCAGCGGCAGCTCGACCGCCTGGAGCGGCACCCCGGGGATCGCGCGCGGTGGCATCGGGTTCGGCACCACCTCCACCTCCGGCAGCCCGGCGATCCGCAGCGCCTCGGCCTGATGCGCCGAGGGCGAGATCACGGCGTCGGCCTCCAGTGCGGCGTCGAGCGTGACGCTGCGCACCGCGGCATCGATCGCGCGCGGGGTGTCGGCGAGGGCGGTGCGAGGAGGGCGTCCGCGCAGCACGCGGGCCAGTCCGCGGACGGCCGCCGCCGCGACCCGGTCGAATCGTCGCAGGTCCGGTCCCTGCCAGAAGAAGGTGTGCACCGTGTGGACGACGGGGATGCCCTGCTCCTGGGCCACCCGGATCGCCGCGGCGGTGAGGCCGAACTCCGAGTGCACGTGCACCACGTCGATCGACCGCTCCCGGAACAGGCGCCGCAGCCGCGCTCGCAGGGCACGACTGTTGCGGATCGCCGGCATCTCGACGCCCGGGATGACCCACGCGGCGGCCATCAGGATCGGTGCCTCCCCCGGCGGCACGGGGCGTGGCGCGCTCCCCGGCTGCGCCGCGCCGATGACCACCACCTCGTCGCCCGCGGAGCGCAGCAGCTCCGCCTCGCGCAGGACGACGGCCTGCGCATCTCCGATGCGGTCGAGTGCGTAGTCGCAGACGAGTGCGATCCTCACGGCGGTCACCCCCAGGTCGTGCGGAACAGAGTGCTGTCAAACGTAACATCTTACCTGCCGGGTGAATGACGCGGGGTGGCACAAGTCTCTTACCTGGTTAGCGATCGGCGGCGGGGCTGTCAAGGGCGCTGCGGCGGCGGTGCCGTCACCCTAGAGTCGCGGCATGGAGACTTCGACGAAAGGCATCCTCCGCCAGAGCCTGGTGATCGCGGCGGCCGTGTTCATGCTGATCGCCGCCGCCATCGGTGCCGGCGCATTCGGCGGCACCTCGGTCGACGAACTGCAGAACGGTGCGCTGTCCGCTCAGGGCTCGTATCTCGCGCCCGCCGGACCGGCGTTCTCGATCTGGTCGCTCATCTACCTCGGCCTGCTCGCCTACACGGCGTGGCAGGCCCTTCCCGCCCGCCGCCAGGACCCCCGGCAGGAGGCCGTCGGCGGCTGGATCGCCCTGTCGATGGTGCTCAACGGCCTGTGGCTCGTGACCGCCCGCTACCTCACGCTGTGGCTCACGGTGCTCGTGATCGCGCTGCTGCTCGCCGTGCTCGCGCGTGTGATCGTGCTGCTGGGACGATTCCCCGCCCGCAGCGCCGTCGACCGCGTGCTCACCGACGGCGCCAACGGGCTCCACTTCGGCTGGGTCACGATCGCCACCGTCGCCAACACCGCCGCCTGGCTCACGCAGACCGTCCCGGAGAGCGCGGAGCAGCAGGCGGAGGTGTGGGCCATCGCGGTGCTCGCCGTGGTGCTGCTCATCGGTGCCGCGAGCGCGTGGTTCACCGGGCGTCTCGCGCCCGCCCTCGCCACCGCGTGGGGGCTCGCCTGGCTCGCGGTCGGTCGTCTGACCGGCGAGCCGCAGAGCACGCCGACCGCCATCGCCGCGATCGTGGTGGCCGCGGTCCTGGTGCTCGTGGGGGTCGTGGCCGTCGTGCGCCGGCGTCGCACGACCCCGCCGACCCTCGCGCCTCAGAGCACCAGCCGGTAGCCCATGCCCGCCTCGGTCAGCAGGTGCACGGGCGAGGAGGGCTCGCTCTCGAGCTTCTTGCGCAACTGCGACATGTACAGGCGCAGGTAGCCGGAGTCGGACACCTGCGCGCTGCCCCAGATCTCCTTCAGCAGATCCTGCCGGGTGACCAGCGCCCCCGGGTGCCGTGCCAGGTGCTCCAGCATGCGCCACTCGGTCGGCGTCAGGTGCACGCGGGTACCGGAGCGGGTGACCGTCTTGGTCGCCAGATCCACCACCACGTCGCCGAAGGCCACGACCGACTCGCCGTTGGCGGCCACCGCGCGGCGGGAGAGCGCCCGCAGTCGCGCCAGCAGCTCGTCCACCTGGAACGGCTTGGTGACGAAGTCGTCGGCCCCGGCGTCGAGCGCCTCGACCTTGTCGGCGGAACCCGTGCGACCGGAGACGACGATGATCGGCACGGTCGTCCACCCCCGCAGCGCCTGGATCACCTCGATGCCGTCCAGCCGCGGCATCCCGAGGTCGAGCATGATGAGGTCGGGGTGCGACTGCGCCGCGGCGGCGATCGCGGCGGCGCCGTCCGCGGCGACGACCACCTCGTAGCCGTGCGCGGCGAGCGTGATGCGCAGCGCCCGCACCATCTGGGGGTCGTCGTCGGCGATGAGGAGCTTCACTCCGTGCCCTCCGTGTCGGCAGGCCCTGCGGCGAGCGGCAGGGAGATGACCATCGTGAGTCCGCCACCCGGCGTGTCCTCGGGTGTCAGGGTACCGCCCATGCCCTCGGTGAACCCGCGCGACAGCGCGAGCCCGAGGCCGAGGCCGGTCGTGTTGTCGGTGTCGCCGAAGCGCTGGAACGGCTGGAAGATGCGGTCGCGGCGCTCGGGCGCCACACCCGCGCCCCGGTCGACGATGCGGATCTCGGCGCGCTCACCCAGACGGCTGGTGGTGACCAGCACCCGGCTGCCCTCGGGGGCGTGACGGTGGGCGTTCGCGATCACGTTCACCAGCACGCGCTGCAGCAGCACCGGGTCGGCGAACAGCGCGGGCAGGGCGGGGTCGAGCGCGAGGTCGACCTCGGACGGGCCGAGACCGAGCTCGTCGACCGCCGCGAGCACGGGACCGGCCGCGTCCACGCGCGAGGCCGAGACCGCGAGCACGCCCGCCTCCACCCGGCTCACGTCGAGCAGGTCGGTCACCAGGGTCGACAGGGTCGCGAGGCTCTCGTCGGCGGTGGCGAGGAGCTCCGCGCGGTCGGTCGCCGACAGGCCCTGCGCGGCCCGGAGACCGA